>JAYVDE010000362.1:0-12576 GCA_043749575.1 Burkholderiaceae bacterium
GCCCGCCAGCGGCGGATCAACCGACACGGATGCCTTCGCGCGAGGCGTGGTAGGCCGCCTCGGTGCGGTTGCGCACGCCCAGCACCGCGTACACGGCGGCGAGGTGGGACTTGACCGTGGCTTCGGCAATGCCTAGTTCGCGGGCGATCAGCTTGTTCGGCAGGCCGCGGGCCGCCGCGCGGTAAACATCGACCTGGCGCGGCGTCAGGCCCGAGACCGGCGTGCACAGGTGCTGCTCGGCCTCGACCAGCGGGCGCGCGCTGCCCGACCTTGCCGTCGATGGGCCCGAGGCCAAGCTGGACGCTAGGCCGGAGGGCAGGTCCGGCGGCAGAAAGATGCCGCCCTTGAGCACCTTGTCCAGCGCCGACAGCATGGCCTCGGAGCTGTAGCGCTTGGGCACGAAGCCGGCGGCCCCGAGCTCGATCGCGGTGTGCACCAGCTGGGGGTCGCTGTCGCCCGACAGCACCACGATGCGGGCCGCGCAGCCGACGTCACGCAGCCGCTGCATCGCCGCGGCACCGTCGCAGCCGTCGAGGTTCCAGTCGAGCAGCACCAGGTCGTAGCGCACGTCGGCGGTCATGGCCAGCGCCGGCCCGATGGCGCTGGCGGTGTCGACCTGCAGCCCGGGCACCATCGCGCCCAGCAGGTTCTTCAGCCCCTGCAACACCATCACATGGTCATCGATCATCAGCACACGCATGGCAACCCCGTCGAATGTGACAACCACTCTAGCGTGAAGCTGCAGCGCCCGCCCTCCGCCGTTTGGCGGAGATTGCCCGCCAAGGCGTGCGGCGTTGGCACGGCGATCTAAGGCAACGCCCTAAGCCCTTTGGCGGATGGCTAGGCGGGGTCGAGATGCCGACACTTGCGCTTCGCAGCCACCCCTCCGGGATCCGAGACTGCACCCGTTCATCGAGGAGGTTCACCGATGTTTGAAGATCGCAACCCAGCCAGCGGCACCTGGCTCGCCACGGTCGACCGCGCCGGATCGACCGGCCACGCAGCACGGCTGGGCGCCGAGCGCCGCCAACGCCCTGACAGCCGCCGCGATGATGCGTCCGACTGGCGCTTCGAACTGCTCAACGAGCTCGACTACGGCATCGTCGTGCTCGATTGGGACAGCCGGCTGCTCTACGTCAACCAGGCGGCCCGCAGCCGGCTGTTGGACACCCAGGCGCTGCGCCTGGAACGCGGCGAACTGGTGGCCACCCAGCCGCGTGACGCCAGCCTGCTGGCCAGCGCCGTGCGCGCCGCGGCCGTGCAGGGCTTGCGCCGGATGGTGCGGGTGGGTGCGCCGGCGCAGCAGCTGGCGCTGGCCGTGGTGCCCGGCCCGCACTGCCCCGGCCCGAACCGCCACCGCGTGCTGGTGATGCTGCCGCGCGGCCAGCTGTGTGAACCGCTGTCGGCCTACGGCTTTGCCCGCGACCACGGCCTGAGCGCGGCCGAAACCCAGGTGCTGCAGCTGCTGTGCGACGGCCACCAGCCGATAGCGATCGCCGGCGTGCAGAGCGTGGCCATCGCCACCGTGCGCACCCAGATCGCCAGCATCCGGATCAAGACCGACACCGCCACCATCGGTGAGCTGCTGCAGCGGGTGGCCAGGCTGCCGCCTATCCGCAGTGCGCTGAGCGCGCAGGCGGCAGCCCCGTCTGCCGCTGGCCGCTTCGCCAGGCTGTCGTGAAGGCCGGGTGCCGGCACCGCCGTGGCCCGGGTTGACAAGGGGATGCGGGATGGCCACACAAGTTCGTTTTGGGCCTTTCGAGTGGTGCCCGGTGCGCCGCCAGTTGATCGCCGATGGCGCGCACGCGGTCAGCCTGGGCGCACGCGCCTTCGACCTGCTGGGCGTGCTGCTCGACAACCGTGATCGGGTGATGAGCAAAGGCGACCTGATCGACCGGGTCTGGACCGACACCGTGGTCGAGGAAAACAACCTGTCGGTACAGGTCTCGATGCTGCGCAAGGTGCTGGGCGATGCCGCGATTGCGACGATTCCCGGCCGCGGCTACAAATGGGCGTTGCCGGTCGATGCGCCGGTCACTGCGCCGGTCGCTGCGCCGGCCATTGCGCCGGCCATTGCGCCGGACAATTTGTCGCCCGCTGCATCGACCGCTGCGTCGATCCATTCGCCAACCCAGGCGCCGATCCCCGCGCTGAGCAGCGTCGCCCCGCCGCGGCGCGCCAAGCCGTCGATCGCGGTGTTGCCGTTTGCCAACCTGTCGGGCGCCGCCGAGCAGGATTATTTTGCCGACGGCTTGGCCGAGGACATCGTCGCGAGCCTGTCGCGGTCACCGTGGCTCTTCGTCGTCGCCAGCAGTTCGTCACTGCAGTTCCGCGATGCCCAGGTGGCGCCGGCGGTGGTCTGCCGCGCGCTCGGCGTGCAGTACCTGCTGCGGGGCAGCGTGCGCATGGCCGAACAACGCCTGCGCATCGGGGTTGAACTGATCGACTGCGACGGTGACGAAGTGGTCTGGGCCGAGCGCCATGACCGCCCTGCGCTTGACCTGTTCGAGGTGCAAGACGAGATCGCGGCCAAGATCGTCGGTGCGCTGGAGCCGGCCTTTTTGCAGCGCGAGGAACACCGCTCGGTCAACCGCACCAGCTGTGATCTGCAGCAGTGGGATTTGCTGATGCGCGCACGCTGGCACTACTGGCGCTCGTCGAAGCGGCACAGTCTGGAGGCCAAGCAGCTGCTCGAGCAGGCGCTGCGGCTGCACCCGGCCGATGGCGCGGCGCTGTCGCTGCTGGCCTTCTGCCTGGCCACCGATGTCTGGTCCGGCTGGGCGACGAACCCGAAATCGGCGGCCGTCGAAGCCCGGCAGCTGGCCACGCGGGCCGTCGCCATCGACGACCGCGATGCCTTTGCCCACTTCACGCTGGCCGTCACGCTGCTGAGCTTTGGCGAGCTGGATGCCGCGATCGCCGAGCAGCGACGGGCCTTGGCGCTCTATCCGCACTTTGCCGCGGCCGCGGCCGAGCTGGGCCGATTGCTGGCGTTTTCGGGCGAGACCGACGAAGGCTGCCGGCTGATCCGCCAGGCCATCACCGACAGCCCCACCGACCCGCGCAGCGCGCTGTGGATCTTCGGCCTGGGCATCGCCAGCTTCGTCGACCGGCGTTACGCCGACTCGGTGGTACAGGCCCGCCGCGCCATCACGCTGCGCAGCGACTGGTTCTTCAACCATTTGTTGCTGGCCACCAGCCTGGCCCATCTGGACGACAACGCCGCGGCGCGCCAGGCCCTGGCCGAGGGCCTGCGCCTGCTGCCGACCTTGACGCTGGCGGCCTGGCGTGCCGGCCACCCGTTCCGGCGCGAAGCCGACCGTGCGCGCTACATCGAGGGCCTGCGCGCCGCCGGCTGGAGCGTGCAGGCAGTGGCCCCATGAGCCCGCGCAAGGTGGTGATCCTGGGCGGCGGCATGGCCGGCCTGACAACGGCCTGGCGCCTGAGCAACGACCCGCACTGGCAAGACCAGTTCGAGTCGATCACCGTCCACCAGATGGGCTGGCGCCTCGGCGGCAAATGCGCCACCGGCCGCGGCCCGGCAGGCCGGATCGAGGAACACGGCAGCCACCTGTTGGGCGGCGGCTACTACAACACGCTGGCGATGATGCGCGAGGTTTGCGATGAGGCCTAACCGGGCACACCGGGCGAGTTTGCGCACCGCTTCGAGCGTCAGTACACCTCGATCGACGTACAGGGCCGGCACAAGTCGGTCAGCGTGCTGGCGCCCGGCGCGCTGGCCCTGGACGATGCCAGCACGCTGAACACCCCGCATGAACTGTTCGCCTGCGCCATCGCCGGGCTGCTGGCCAAGTTGCGGACCAAGCAGGCGCCGGAGCAACGGCTGCTGGAGCAGTTCGGCCACGGCGGCGTGGTCGCGCTGCGGGGGCTGGCGGTGGCACAAAGCCTGGTCATCGGCGCCTGGCTGGACCTGGTGCAAGTGCTCAGCGAGCAGATCCGCGCGCGGTCGGACGCCCTGCCCACCACGCTGGCCCGGCTGGAGGCTGTCGTGGGGCCGGCCCGCACCCGGGGCACGGCCGATTTCTTCTCGCCGGACCCTGCACCTGGGCTGCTTGCGGCGGATCACGCGGGCGCGTCGGCGCAGCCGTCTGGCCGCTGGCTGGGCCTGCTGAACTTCGCCTATGCCATCGGCAAGGGCTATTACGAAGACTTTGTGCGAGGCCAGCAGACCTTCTCGGCGCTGGACGACGAGAACTACGCCGACTGGTTGCGCCGGCACGGCGCCTGGGACAGCACGCTCGAGCTCGACAGCACGCTGGCGCCGATCCGCATCCTCGACCCATACCGCGGCGGCGCTGCCAGCGTGGCCGCGAACCGCTCGATGGACGCCGGCGCCTACCTGCACTGGACCCTGCGCACGCTGGCCTATGTGGAGTCGCCGTTCTGGTTTTTTGTCGAGGGCAGCGGCGACACGGTGATCACGCCGCTCTACAAGCTGCTGGTGCAGCGCGACTGGAATCGTACTGGTAGCCCTACCTTCACGCTGGACCAAGGCCGTGATTTCGACGAACGGGTGCTGGCGATCTCGCTGGGCGCGCTGCCGCTGATCTGCACCGAGTTGATGGCGCACGATCCAGCGTGGCGCGACATGGTCGCCCAGGTCAAGACGGTGGAGACCCAGTCGCTGCAGCTGTGGTTCGACCAGCGCTCCGACGCGCAGGGCATCCACCAGCACGCCGACCGGCCGATGCCGATCGACGACACCGGCCTGGGTGCCGGGCTGGCGACGCCGTACGACGGCTTCTCCGACTTCAGCAGCCTGATCGCGTTTGAACACTGGCCAGCGGCCAGCCGAGCGCAGGCCTTGTGGTACTTCTCAGGCGTGATGGCCACCGACCACGAGACCAGCCAGGTCGACGACCCGGCCTACCCGCAACGTCGGCGCAACGACGCCTTGGCCAACGCCAAGCAGTTTCTGGCCCGCGACATCGGCCGCTTGCTGAGCAGTTTCAGCGCCGGCTTCGACCACCAGCGGCTGGTGTCGCCGCCGGGCAGCCCACCACCGGCCACCAACGACGAGCGGCTGGCGCAGCAAGTGGTGCGCGTCAACTTCCAGCCCTCGGACCGCTATGTGCAGGCGCTGGCCGGCAGCACCCGGTTCTGGCTGGAAGCCGGCCGCTCGCCGCGCTTTGCCAAGCTCAGCCTGGCCGGCGACTGGACCTGCAACGGCCTCAACGTCGGCTGCGTCGAGGCCGCCATGATGAGCGGCTTGCTGGCCGCCAACGACCGGCTCGGCCGGCCCCACGCCGACGCGGTGGTCGGCTACTTCGGCCGCTGACGGCGGTCGGCGGGCGCCGGTACAGGCGCGACGGCGGGTGTGGCGGCAGGTGTGCGGCGGGTGTGCGGCAGGCGCGCAGCGGCCACTGCACGGCGCCTGCTGCTAGGACGCTCTTAGCAAGGTTTAGCGCCGGCCATGTTGCGCTAAAGGACGGCGGCACCCGCACGGGAGGACAGTGGCTCAACCGCCCACCGCGGCCGCCGCCGTTGCGCGGTGCCGGCGACGCGGCGGTCAACCGCAACCAGGAGCCTCGCATGAACCTCGACAACATCTCGTTCAGAACGACCTCGCGGCGTGATCGCGTGATGGCGACCGTCGCCGCGCTGACGGCCAGCGTGGCCATCAACGGCGCGGTCCTGCTGTGCTTCGACTCGGCATCGCCCGACCAGTGGCTGGCGCCGACGCCGGCGGTGCTGGAGCGCATGGCCCGTTGCGACCTGAATCGATCACGCCAGGCGCAAGACGAATGCAAGCAGCAGCTCGTCGCCAGCCGGCTGGCGCCTGACCGGCAAAGTCTGCAGCTGGCAGGCCGCTGAGCCGGCCGCGGTAAGCGCCATCGCACCCGGCCATTGGCAGCGGCCGGCCAGCGGCGCCGCACCCGCCCGGGGCTGCGGTAAGGTGAGACGCCGCCGGCTCAACGCCGGCCCCCCCCACCCCCCCCCCCCCGGAGACGCACGATGGCCGACACCTGCGACCACGCCCAAGACGACCATGCCCACCCCGCCGCCAGCGCCGGCACGCTGGGCATCCCGCGCCGCGGCGGCTTCGACGGCGTGGCCTTTGAGCAGGCCATCGCCGACCTGCTGCGCGCCTGCGGCGTGGCGCCCGATGGCGCCCACACCGGCAAGACACCGAAGCGCGTGCGCGAGCTGTGGGAGCGCCGGCTGCTGGGCGGCTACGCGCTCGACCCGGCCGAGGTATTGGGCGAGGGTTTTGCCGACCCGCGCCAGGACATGGTGGTGGTGCGCGGCATCGCCGTGCACGGCGTTTGCCCGCACCACCTGGTGCCGTTTCGCGGCACCGCGCACGTGGCCTACATCCCCGGCGGGCGGCTGCACGGCTTCGGCCGCATCGCCCGGCTGGTCGATGCGATCGGCCACCGCTTCACCTACCAGGAATGGATGACCCGCGACATCGCCGATGCGCTGGTCAGCCACGGCAAGGCCCAGGGCGCGGCCTGCGTGATCGAGGCCGAGCAGCTGTGCCTGCTGCTGGGCGAAGACCGGCGTGGCGACGAGCGGGTCTACACCCAGGCGTTCGCCGGCTGTTTCAACACCGACGATCGAGCCCGGCGCGAGTTCCTGCGGGCGATCAGCGCGAGCAAGGCCTGAGGAGCGCCTCTTCGCGCGCCATCGGCGGACGGGTTGCGGCTCGCTGCTGACGCTGCGACGGGCGGCTTTGGGCCGATGTCTTGCAAACCAGCCAGGCAGCCGTACGACCGTGCCACCGACAATCTGGCCATGCACCTGCTCTACCTGCATGGCTTCCGCTCATCACCCGCCTCGTTCAAGGCCAGTCGCATGGCCGATTGGATGCGGGCGCATCGGCCCGATGTGCACTGGTGGTGCCCGCAGTTGCCGCCCTCACCGGCTGCGGCATGGGCGCTGATCAAGCAAGGCATCGCCGACTGGCCGCGCGAAGCCGGCCCGCAGGGCATGGCGGTGGTCGGCAGCTCGCTAGGCGGCTTTTATGCCACCGCGCTGGCCGAGGCCACCGGTTGCCCGGCCGTGCTGCTGAACCCCGCCGTCGACCCGGCCCGCGACCTGGCTGCCCATGTCGGCGAACAAAGCCAGTTCCACGCGCCGGACGAACACTTCTACTTCCAAGCCGATTACATCGCCGAGCTGCGCGCGCTGACCGTGCCCGCCATCACCCGGCCCGAGCGTTATGCCGCAGTCATCGCCCAGGGTGACGAGGTGCTGGACTGGCGCGAGATGACCGCCCGCTACCCCGGCGCCACGGTCAAGCTGCTGGCCGGCAGCGACCACGGCATCGCCGACTTCGACGAGCACCTGCCCTTCGTGCTGCACTTTCTGGGCTTGGCGTGATGCCGCTGGGCCGCCGGGCCGCCGGGCCGCTACAGGGCCGCCTGCCGCATTGACAGCCGCGAGGCCTCGACCGGCCGGAACATCGGCCCCACCGACCCCACCGGCCGGGATGGGACAATCCGTCAGGTGAACTACGCCCTGTTTGATGATGCCGGTAAATTCCACGCTGGCCGCGTGATGTCGGAAGCCGATGCCTCGGTGCAGATCGAACTCGATTCCGGCAAGCGCGTCAAGGTAAAAGCCGCCAACGTCTTGTTGCGATTCGTGAAACCAGAGCCCGCCGCGCTGATCGCTGCCGCGCAGGCCCAGGCCGCAGAGATCGACCTGGAAATGGCCTGGGAATTTGCGCCCGAGGGCGACTTCGGCTTTGCCGACCTGGCCCGGGATTACTTCTCCGCCAAGGCCGGGCCCGCAGAGCAGGCGGCGATGCTGTTCAAGCTGTTCGAGGCACCGCACTACTTCCGCCGCGCCGGCAAGGGCCAATTCCGCAAGGCGCCTGACGACATCGTCAAGGCCGCGCTGCTGGCGATCGAACGCAAAGCCCAGCAGGCCACGATGATCGAGGACTGGACGGCTGAACTGGCCGCCGGCCGCTGCCCGGCACCGGTGCGCGAGCAGCTGTTTCGCATCCTGTTCAAGCCCGACAAAAACGGCCCCGAGTACAAGGCCGTGGTCGAGGCCGCCAAGCGCGCCCAGCGCGCGCCGCTGGCCCTGCTGCAGGCGGCCGGCGCGATCGACAGCCCCTACCAGTTTCACTGGCGACGCTTTTTGTTCGACCAGTTCGCCAAGGGCACGGCCTTCCCGCCGCTGGCCGCCCCGGCGATCAAGGACGAACTGCCGCTGGCCCCGGTGCAGGCCTTCTCGATCGACGACTCCCAGACCACCGAGATCGACGACGCGCTGTCGGTCACCGGCTTGGGGCAAGGCACGATCATCTTCGGCGTGCACATCGCCGCGCCGGCACTGGCCATCGCGCCCGATTCACTGATCGACAAGGTCGCGCGCGAGCGCATGTCCACCGTCTACATGCCGGGCGGCAAGCTGACCATGCTGCCCGACGAGGTGGTGCAGGCCTACACCCTGATCGAGGGCCGGGATTGCCCGGCGGTCAGCGTGTACTTCACGTTCGACGAGGCCACGCTGGCCCTGCAAGGCACGCAGACCCGCATCGAGCGGGTACCGATTGCCGCCAACCTGCGCCACGACCAGTTGGACGAGGTGGTCACCGTGGCCGCACTCACCGGCGATGCGGTGGCCGAGTTCCCGTTTGCGCAAGAACTGGCCTTTGCCTTCCGCCTGGCGCGGCACTTGAAGGCCCAGCGCGAGGTGGTGCGCGGCAAGCCGGAAAACTTCAACCGGCCCGACTACAACTTCCGCCTTGATCGGCCGGACGACGGCGGCAGCGGCAGCGCCAGCGCCAGCAGCGGCGAGCCGCTGGGCGACGAAACGGTGCGCATCAGCGAACGCAAGCGCGGCGCGCCGCTGGACTTGATCGTCAGCGAGGCGATGATCCTGGCCAATTGCCACTGGGGTGGTTTCATCGCCGAGTGCGGCGTGCCCGGCATCTACCGCAGCCAGGCCAGCATGGCGCCGGGCATCAAGGTGCGCATGGGCACCAAGCCGGCGCCGCATGCCGGCATGGGTGTGCCGCAGTACACCTGGGCCACCTCACCGCTGCGCCGTTATGTCGACCTGGTCAACCAGTGGCAGATCATCGCCGCCACCCGGCATGGCCACAGCGCCGCCCTGGTGGCGCCGTTCAAGCCGCGCGACGCGATGCTGTTCTCGGTGATCTCGTCGTTCGATGCCGCCTACAGCGCCTACAACGACTTCCAGCGCGACATCGAGCGCTTCTGGACCCTGCGCTGGCTGCAGCAGCAAGCGGTGACCGAGCTCGACGCCGCGGTGCTGAAAGACGGCCTGGTGCGCGCCGACACGCTGCCGCTGGTGTTCAAGGCGCTGGGCTGCGAGGCGCTGCCGCGCGGTGCCCATGTACGGCTGCGCATCACCGGCATCGACCTGCTGACGCTGGATCTGCACGCCAGCCTGGCGACCCGGCTCGACGACAGTGCGGCGGGGGCCAACACCAGCGCGGCGGGTGCCGGCGCCGTCGGCGGCGCTGATGACGGTGCGGCTGACGGCGTGGACGACGGCGCAGATGACGATGACGCTGCGGCGGCGGCACCGCTGGTGCTGGCGATCGACCTGGGGGATGGTGGCGAGGGCGGCGGCGGCGACCGTGCGGACACCGCCGCGCCGTTGGCCACGGCCGGCGCTGCCGGCGCCGCCACGTCGGTCGGGCCCGCCGCCGGCACCTGAGCGGGCGCCCACCGCCGCGCCCATGGCCTGGCCCAGGCTCAGCACGCTGCAATGGGCGCTTGGTGTGTCGGTGGCGGTGCATGCCGGGCTGCTGGGTTTTCACCTGGTCGACCCGGTGGGCTTTGACCGGGTGTTCCGCGACAGCCCGTTGGAGGTGATCCTGGTCAATGCCCGCTCGGCCGACAAGCCGGAGCAGGCGCAGGCCATCGCGCAGTCGTCGCTGGCCGGTGGCGGTGAGCTGGCCAGCGGCCGCGCCACCTCGCCCTTGCCGGCCACCGCGCTGGCCGAGAGCGGCAACGCCAGCGACGAGGCGCACCAACGGGTCGACCAGTTGCAAGACCAGCAACAGCAGTTGCTGGCCCAGATCCGCCGCGAGATGGCACTGCTGCCGCCGCCCGACCCCCGCCGCGACAGTGGCACACCGCAAGAGCGCGACCAGGAAGAACGCCGCCGCCAGCTGCTGAAATTGCTGGCCGAGATCGAGAAGCGCATCAACGACGAAAACGCGCGGCCGCGCAAGCGCTACATCAGCCCGGCCACGCGGGAAGCGGTCTACGCGCTGTACTACGACAAGCTGCGCCGGCGCATCGAGGAGCGTGGCACCCGCGACTTTCCCCAGCACCAGGGCAAAAAACTCTACGGCGCGCTGACGATGAACATCGCCGTCGACGCGGCTGGCCGGCTGGTCGACGCCGAGGTGGTGCGCGGCTCGGGCAACCCACTGCTCGACCGCCGGGCGCTGGCCATCGTGCAGGCCGCGGCGCCCTTTGGCGGCTTCAACACCGCGATGCGCCAGCAGGCCGACCAGATCGTGGTGACCTCGCGCTTCCGCTTCAGCCGCGACGAGGGCCTGGAAACCACGCTGAGCACGGCCCCGCCCTGAGCGGCCGCCCTGACTGACAGGTCAGCGGGTGGCCGGGCAGGCGGCGCTGGGGTCGGCGCAACGACGCAACGGCGCGACCGCCGACAATCGGCCTCGCCATGAGTTCTTTGCACCCCGCCCCTCCCGCCGCCCCCACCGGCTTGCCCGACCGCTACGCTGTGCTGGGCCATCCGGTGGCCCACAGCCAGTCGCCCTTCATCCACGCCGAGTTCGCGCGCCAGACCGGCCAGCACCTGCACTACGGCCGCATCGAGTGCCCGCTGGGCGGCTTTGAGGCGGCGGTGAAGACCTTCATCGTCGGCGCCGATGCCGCGGCCGGCATGGGGCCGGCGCGCGGCTGCAACATCACCGTGCCGTTCAAGTTCCAGGTGCTGGCGCTGGCCAGACGGGCCAGCGACCGGGCCCTGCTGGCGCAGGCCGCCAACCTGCTGCGCTTCGACGCCGACGGTTGGTTCGCCGACAACACCGACGGCACGGGCCTGGTGCGCGACCTGCAACAACACGCCGGCCTGCCGCTGGCCGGCACGCGGGTGCTGCTGATCGGCGCCGGTGGCGCCGCAGCCGGCGTGCTGGGGCCGTTGATCGAAGCCGGCTGCGCCGCGATCACCGTGGCCAACCGCACGGCCGACAAGGCGGTCGCGCTGGTGCAGCGCCATGCCGCCTGGGGCCAGCAGCATGGCGTGCGGCTGGCGGCCAGCGGCTTGGGCCATTGCGGCGAAGCCTACGACCTGGTGATCAACAGCAGCGCCAGCAGCCTGGCCGGCGCTGCGGTGCCGGTGGCCGATGCGGTGCTGAGACCGGGCTGCCTGGCCGTCGACCTGATGTATGGCGCCGCGGCACTGCCCTTCCTGGGCTGGGCCGCCGCCCACGGCGCCACCGGGCGCGACGGCCTGGGCATGCTGGTTGAACAGGCCGCGGGCGCGTTTGCGTTGTGGCGCGGCGTGATGCCCGCAACGCCGCCGGTGCTGGCCGCGCTGCGGGCACGGCTGGGAACATGACCGCCGCCCGCAGCGCCGTCGGCGGCTCGCCGCCAGGCGGACGCCGCCAGCGGCCCGGTAGCGCCAGGTCCGCGGCGGCCACTGGCTGGCGTTTGCTGGTGCTGGTGCTGCTCTGCTTCGTAGCCCTGCAAGTGGGGTTCGTCGCCCGCATCGCGCTGATGGCGGTGTTGGCGCCGCAGTCGACCACCTTCCAGCGCAGTGAAGTCTGGCGCCTGCTGGTCGACAAACAGCAGGTCGCCTGGTCGCAGACCTGGGTCGACGGCGACCGGATATCGGCGAACCTGAAACGCGCGGTGATCGCCAGCGAGGATGCCGGCTTCGCCGAGCACGACGGCGTCGACTGGAACGCCCTGGAAAAAGCCTGGGAGAAAAACCAGCGTGCCGAAGGGCTGGCCGAGCGGCGCAACGCCGAGTTGCAGAAGCAGCAGCAGCGCCAGGCCTCAAGACAGGCGCAGAAACCCGCGCCAAAACAGCCGGACCACACGCCGCCCAACACGCCGCCCGTCGCCGTGGCGCGCCGCGCCGTTGAACCCAAGCTGGTGGGCGGCTCCACCATCAGCCAGCAATTGGCGAAAAACCTGTTCCTGTCGGGCGAACGCACGGTGTTTCGCAAGGCCCAGGAGTTCATGCTGACACTGGCATTGGAAGCCCTGCTCGACAAGCGCCGCATCCTGGAGATTTACCTCAACAGCGTCGAATGGGGCGAAGGCGTGTTCGGCGCTCAGGCCGCCGCCCGGCATTACTTCCGCACCGATGCGGCGCGGCTGGATGCCTTTTCAGCCGCCCGGCTGGCGGTGATGCTGCCGGCGCCCAAGCGCTTCGAGAAGGCGCCCGGCTCGGCCTACATCAGCGGCCGTGCCGCCACCATCGTCGCCCGCATGGGCGCGGTGGCGCTGCCCTGATCGCAACCCAAACACCGCACCACCACCTGCCCCGACCGTTCTGATGCCCAGGCGGGCTGCGCTTCCTACAATGGGCCGATGTCTACCGCCCTGCTCATTGAGATCACCGCTGCCGCTGCCCGGCTGG
>JAYVDE010000363.1:0-4837 GCA_043749575.1 Burkholderiaceae bacterium
GTCTCCGACGCCGCCTTTGACGCCGGCGACTACCCCGCGTCGCTGCAAGCGCTGGCGGCGCTGAAAGCCCCGGTCGACGCCTTCTTCGATCAGGTGATGGTCAACGCCGACGACGCCGCGCTGCGGGCCAACCGGCTGGCGCTGCTGGGCACGCTGCATGCATCGATGAACCGCGTGGCCGATCTGGCCCGCCTGGCTTCGTGATGACCCAGCCCCGAAGCACCAGCAGCCCGGCCAAGCCAGATCCGCGCTGGCCGCTGGGTCACAGCGGGTGCAAGCCTTGCAGTTGCTTGCGCTGCAACACCCTGGAAACCTGACATGCAAGCAGTCAAGCTCGTCATCCTCGGCCGCGACGGCATCCTCAACGACTTTCGCGACGACCACGTCAAGGCGCCCGAGGAGTGGACGCCGATCCCCGGTGCGCTGCAAGCCGTGGCGCGGCTCAACCATGCCGGCTGGCACGCGGTGGTGGCCACCAACCAGTCGGGCATCGGCCGCGGCATGATCGACATGGCCTCGGTCAACGCCGTGCACGCCCACATGCTGCGCCAGCTGATGGCGGTGGGCGGGCGCATCGACGCGGTGTTTTTCTGTCCGCACACGCCCGAGGAAGCTTGCGATTGCCGCAAGCCCCAGCCCGGCTTGATGCGCGACATCACCAAGCGCTACGGCATCGACCCCAAGCACGTGCCGATGGTGGCCGACACCTTGCGCGACCTGCAAGCCGCACAGGCCGCCGGTTGCGAGCCGCACCTGGTGCTGAGCGGCCGCGCCGCGATGCTGGATGCGGCCCAGATCAAGCACCTGGTCGCGCAGGTGCCCCACACCCAGGTGCATGTCGACCTGGCGGCCTTTGCCGAACACCTGTTGACGCGCCACCTGGCGCCCTGACTTGTCGCCCTGACCTGTCGCCCTGAACCGAGTGACCCGATGATCTACCTGCGCTCAGCGCTTTACTTCCTGTTCCTGCTGCTCACGGTGATGCCCTGGGCCATCGTCGCGGTGGTCTTCTCGCTCTTCACGCGCGGCTCGCGCATGTACTGGCTGTGCGCTGGCTGGCTGAAAACCGCGATCTGGGGCGCCAAGGTGATCTGCGGTGTCCAGTACCGGGTGCAGGGCCTGGAGCACCTGCCCAGCGCCGCCGATGCCACCGCCGCCGTGCTGTTGGCGCCCAAGCACCAGAGCACCTGGGAGACCTTCGCCTTCCCGGCGATCATGCCGCACCCGCTGGCCTACGTGTTCAAGCGTGAATTGCTGTGGGTGCCGTTTTTCGGCTGGGCGATCGGCCGCATGGACATGATCCACATCGACCGCGGCCGCCGCACCGAGGCCTGGGCCAAGGTGCTGGCACAGGGCAAGCGGCTGATGGGCCAGGGCAACTGGGTGATCATGTTTCCCGAGGGCACCCGCAGCGACCGCGGCGCCAAAGGCGATTACAAAACCGGCGCCTCGCGGCTGGCAGTGACCACCGGCACGCCGATCGTGCCGATCGCCGTCACCTCGGCCAAGTGCTGGCCGCGCAAAAGCTGGCTGCTGCGCCCCGGCATGATCGACGTGTCGATCGGCCGGCCGATCCCGGTGATCGGCCGCCGCCACGACGAGCTGATGCGCGAAGTCGAGGTGTGGATCGAAGCCGAGATGCGCCGGCTCGACCCCGAGGCCTACCCGCAGGCCACGCCGCCCAACGCCGCGCCGCCGGCCGCTTCGTAGAATCAGCGCCCATGGGCAGCTCTGGACCGCACGACACCACGCAGCAGCTTTCGTTGTTCGAGGCCCCGTGGTCGGTCGATGCGCCCTTGGCCAAGAACCTGACCCCCTCGCCGCTGAGCCCGGCCGCGCCGCCGCAGGCCCCAGCCGCCGCGCCCGCGCCGACGCCGCACTTCCACCATCCCCGCGCCGAACGCGCCATATCGCTGGGCGGCCATCTGGTGGGCTATGAGTTCCGCCGCGCCCGCCGCCGCAGCATCGGCTTTGTCGTCGGCGTCGAAGGCCTCAGCGTCAGCGCACCGCGCTGGGTGGCGGTGGCCGAGATCGAGCAGGCGCTGCAAGCCAAGGCCAGCTGGATCTTGCGCAAACTGCAAGAGCAGCACGAGCGCGGCCAGCGACTGCAAGCGGCCAAAGTGGTCTGGCAGGACGGCACCACCCTGCCCTACCTGGGCGACACCGTGATCGTGTTGCTGGACGCCCGCGTCTGCGGCGCCCAGCTCAACAGCGACGGCCAGTCGCTGCCCGGCGTGCCGCGGCTCACCTTGCACCTGGGCCTGCCGCAATCGGCGACCCAGGTGCAGATCCGCGACGCCGTGCAGAGCTGGCTGCAACGCCAGGCGCGCCGGCTGTTCGAGGAACGCTGCACCCACTTCGCGCCGCAATTGGGTGTGCGGGTCAAGCGGCTGTCGCTCAGCTCGGCGGCCACCCGCTGGGGCAGCGCCAGCGCCGACGGCTCGGTGCGGCTGAACTGGCGGCTGATCCACTTTGCGCTGCCGGTGATCGACTACGTCGTCACCCACGAGCTGGCGCACCTGCGCGAGATGAACCACAGCGCCGCCTTCTGGGAAGTGGTGCGCTCGGTGCTGCCCGATTTTGAGCACCACCGCGGTGCGCTGCGAACCGAGGTCTTGCCCGCTTTCGACTGATCTAGACCCACCCCGTCCCACCAATGGGGGATGGGTCGGGCGCTGGCGCGGCGGCACACTGGCGGCTCTGCTGTCGTCATACGCACCGCAGGGAGAAAAGAGGCGGGGCGCCGCGCAAGCGGCCACCCGCACCGGTTGAAAGAGGGGCGGTGGTCCGGCAACGGTCCACCGCCCTTTCCGTTGCTGCGGCGGCACTTCACGGTGCTTTTTTGGCGGCAGTGTTGCAGCAGGTGTTGCGGCAGGTGTTGCGGCGGCCTTGCCGCACAAGGGCCTTGCCGGGCTCGCATGGGCTACATTGAGTTGCAGGTCAACCCACCGGCCCTGGCGCCTGCCGGGCCCGCCCCTCCCGCCGCCGCCATGACTGCCGCCAAGACTGCCGCCACGACCACCGCCAGCGCACGCCCGGCCAAGACCTTCACCATCACCGAGCTTGCGCAGGAGTTCGACATCACGCCGCGCGCGATCCGCTTCTACGAGGACATGGGCCTGCTGGAGCCTGGCCGTGCCGGCCGCAACCGGGTCTACAGCCAGCGCGACCGCACGCGGCTCAAGCTCACGCTGCGTGGCAAGCGGCTGGGCTTTGCGCTGCAAGACATCCGCCAGCTGGTGACGATGTACGACACCGACAGCGACGCCGCGCCGCAGTTGCAAGCCTTTCTCGCCGCGTTGGCCGCCCACCGCGCGCACCTGGAGCAACAACTCGACGACATTCGCGTCACGCTGGACGAGCTGAGCTTGCACGAGGCGCGCTGCCGCCAGCTGCTGACCGCGGCAGCCCCACCCGATCACCCGCCTTGAGCTGCTGGCGCGCCGTTCGGGCCGTTCGGACCGTTCGGACCGTTCGGGCCGTTCGGGCGTCACCCGGCGGACGCAATCAGCCGCCCCGTGCCGGCCGAGCTCCGGCTGGAACCAACGCCGGCACAGCCGTTTCGCTATGATTGACGTTGACGTTGACGTAAACGTCAATCAACCGGGCAGCCGCACTGCTGCCCTGCGGCGTGGCATGCTGCCAGCCGCGCTGGCGGCCTGCGCCACGACCCCAACTTGGAGAACGCCATGAGCCAATTGCCCGGACTCGACTTTCAGCTCGGTGAAGACATCGACGCCTTGCGCGATGCGGTGCGGGCCTTTGCCGCCGTCGAGATCGCGCCGCGCGCCGCCGAGATCGACCGCAGCGACCAGTTCCCGATGGACTTGTGGCGCAAACTGGGCGCGCTGGGTGTGCTGGGCATCACCGTTCCCGAGCAGTACGGCGGCGCCAACATGGGCTACCTGGCACACATGATCGCGATGGAAGAGATCAGCCGGGCCAGCGCGTCGGTCGGCCTGTCGTACGGCGCGCACAGCAACCTGTGCGTCAACCAGATCAAGCGCAACGGCACCGAGGCCCAGCGCGCCAAATACCTGCCCAAGCTGGTCAGCGGCGAGCATGTGGGCGCGCTGGCGATGAGCGAGCCTGGCGCGGGCAGCGACGTGATCAGCATGAAGCTGAGGGCCGAGGACAAGGGCGGCTACTACCTGCTCAACGGCACCAAGTTCTGGATCACCAACGGCCCCGACGCCGACACGCTGGTGGTCTACGCCAAGACAGGGGGCGATGCGGACAGCCCCCACGCTGCGCTGGCCGCCGCGGCCGCGTCTGCGGGCGGCCGGGCGGCCGATCCTGACAGCCCCCACGCTTCGCTGCCCCCCACGGGGGCACCCCGGCCTTCGGGCGGCCGGGCGGCCGGGGGTGGTGCACGCGCCATCACCGCCTTCATCATCGAAAAAAGCATGAAGGGCTTTTCCTGCACCCAGAAGCTCGACAAGCTGGGCATGCGCGGCAGCCACACCGGCGAGCTGGTGTTCAACAACGTCGAGGTGCCGGCGCAGAACGTACTGGGCCAAGTGGGCAGTGGTGCCCGGGTGCTGATGAGCGGGCTCGACTACGAACGCGCGGTGCTCACCGGTGGCCCGCTGGGCATCATGCAGAGCGTGATGGACAGCGTGGTGCCCTACATCCACGATCGCAAGCAGTTCGGCCAGAGCATCGGCGAGTTTCAGTTGATCCAGGGCAAAGTGGCCGACATGTACACCGTGCTGCAGGCCGGCCGCAGTTTTGCCTACACCGTGGCCAAGAACCTCGACAAGCTGGGGGTCGAGCACGTCCGTCAAGTGCGCAAGGATTGCGCCAGCGTCATCCTGTGGTGCGCCGAGAAAGCCAC
>JAYVDE010000364.1:0-12549 GCA_043749575.1 Burkholderiaceae bacterium
TGTCGGCGCTGCCCGAAATCGCCGCGCAGTTCAATGCGCTGGTCAACGCCCAGTCGGGCTCGTCGGACGCGGTCGTCTACAGCGCCTTCGCGATCGACGACGCCGCACTGGCCGATGTCGTGGTGGCGCTGGAAAAGCGTTTTGCGCGCAAGCTCAAAGCCACGGTCGTGATCGACGCCGAGCTGATCGGTGGCATCCGCGTGGTGGTGGGCGACGAAGTGCTCGACACCTCGGTGAAGGCACGCCTCGAACAAATGAAAGTCGCCCTGACGGCGTGAGCGCCGCGGGCCGATTGGCCCGTTGCCCGCACGCGGTCTCAAGGAGAAAGTTATGCAACTGAACCCCGCAGAGATTTCCGAACTCATCAAGTCCCGCATCGAGGGCCTTGGCGCTTCGGCAGACATCAAGAACCAGGGCACCGTCGTGTCCGTCACCGACGGCATCGTGCGGGTGCACGGCCTGTCGGACGTGATGGCCGGCGAGATGCTGGAATTCCCCGCCACCGCCAGCGGCCAACCGACCTACGGTCTGGCGCTGAACCTCGAGCGTGACTCGGTCGGCGCGGTGATCCTGGGTGAGTACGAGCACATTTCTGAAGGCGACACCGTGAAGTGCACGGGCCGCATTCTCGAAGTGCCGGTCGGCCCCGAGCTGATCGGCCGGGTCGTCAACGCGCTGGGCCAGCCGATCGACGGCAAGGGCCCGATCAACGCCAAGATGACCGACGTGATCGAAAAAGTCGCGCCGGGCGTGATCGCGCGTAAATCGGTCGACCAGCCGGTGCAAACGGGTCTCAAATCGATTGACTCGATGGTGCCCGTCGGCCGTGGCCAGCGCGAGCTGATCATCGGCGACCGCCAGACCGGCAAGACCGCGGTAGCGATCGACGCGATCATCAACCAGAAGGGTCAGAACATGACCTGCGTCTACGTCGCGATCGGCCAAAAGGCCTCGTCGGTGAAAAACGTGGTGCGTGCGTTGGAAGCCCATGGCGCGATGGACTACACCATCGTCGTCGCGGCCACCGCGTCGGAATCGGCGGCGATGCAGTACGTCTCGGCCTACTCGGGCTGCACGATGGGCGAGTACTTCCGCGACCGCGGTCAAGACGCGCTGATCGTCTATGACGACTTGTCCAAACAAGCCGTAGCCTATCGCCAGGTGTCGTTGCTGCTCCGTCGTCCGCCGGGTCGTGAAGCTTTCCCTGGCGATGTGTTTTATCTCCACAGCCGCCTGCTTGAGCGTGCCGCCCGCGTCAACGCCGACTACGTCGAGAAGTTCACCAAGGGCGAGGTCAAGGGCCGTACCGGCTCGCTGACCGCGCTGCCGATCATTGAGACCCAAGCCGGTGACGTGTCGGCCTTCGTGCCGACCAACGTGATCTCGATCACCGACGGCCAGATCTTCCTGGAAACCGCGCTGTTCAACAGCGGCATCCGCCCGGCCATCAACGCCGGCATCTCGGTCTCGCGGGTCGGTGGTGCGGCGCAGACCAAGCTGATCAAGAGCCTGTCGGGCGGCATCCGTACCGACCTGGCCCAGTACCGCGAGCTGGCCGCGTTTGCGCAGTTCGCCTCCGACCTGGACGAAGCCACGCGCAAGCAGCTCGACCGCGGTGCCCGCGTCACCGAGTTGCTCAAGCAGGCACAGTACTCGCCGCAGCCGATCAGCCTGATGGCGGCAACGCTGTTTGCCGTCAACAAGGGCTTCATGGACTCGGTCGAGGTCAAGAAGATCCTGGCTTTCGAGCACGGCCTGCACCAGCACCTGAAGAGCAGCCACGCTGCCCTGCTGGCCAAGCTGGAGAACGACAAGGCGATGGACAAGTCGGCCGAAGAAGAGCTGACCGCTGCGCTGACCGCGTTCAAGAAGTCTTTCGTCTGAAAAGATGGCCCACCCCCGTAGCGCCTTCGGCGCCTCCCCCTTGAGGGGGCGGACGCCAGCGGCCCGGCCAAGCCGGTTCCGCGGCGTCTGCTTGACTGGAGTGCCTCATGGCAGTTGGTAAAGAGATTCGCGGCAAGATCAAGAGCTTCGAGAACACCAAGAAGATCACCAAGGCCATGGAAATGGTCTCGGCCTCGAAGATGCGCAAGGCGCAAGAGCGCATGCGCGCGGTGCGGCCTTATGCCGACAAGATCCGCAACATCACGGCCCATCTGTCGTCGGCCAACCCGGAGTACAAGAGCGCCTACATGCGCCAGGGCGGCAGCGCCAAGACCACCGGCTTCATCGTGGTCACGGCCGACAAGGGCTTGTGCGGCGGCTTGAATACCAACGTGCTGCGGGCGGTGACCCAAAAGCTCAAGGACGTGCAGACGGCCGGCGGCTCGGCCCAAGCGGTGGCCATCGGCAACAAGGGCTTCAACTTCCTGAACCGCATCGGTGCCAAGGTCGTGAGCCATGCCACCCAGCTGGGTGACGCGCCGCTGCTCGACAAGCTGATCGGTCCGGTCAAGGTGATGCTCGATGCCTTTATCGACGGCAAGGTCGACGCGGTCTACCTTTGCTACACCCGGTTCATCAACACGATGAAGCAGGAAGCGGTCATCGAGCAGTTGCTGCCCTTGAGCGCCAGCCGGCTGGAGCAGACGGCGGCCGAGAAGCAGCAGTACGGCTGGGATTACCTCTACGAGCCCGACGCGGCCACGGTGATCGACGAGCTGCTCACGCGTTATGTCGAGGCGCTGGTGTTCCAGGCGGTGGCCGAGAACATGGCCTCTGAGCAGTCGGCGCGCATGGTGGCGATGAAGGCGGCCACCGAGAACGCCGGCAGCCTGATCGCCGAGTTGAAGCTGGTCTACAACAAGACCCGCCAAGCCGCGATCACCACCGAGCTGTCCGAGATCGTCAGCGGCGCTGCCGCCATCAGCGGCTGATAAAAGCCGCTCCAACGAATACCGTTTGAAGGATCGAAGAAAATGTCCAGTACACAAGCCCCGCAAGCCACCAAAGCACAAGGCAAGATCGTCCAGTGCATCGGCGCCGTGGTCGACGTGGAATTTCCGCGTGACGCAATGCCCCGCGTCTATGACGCGCTCAAGCTCGAAGGCACCGCGCTGACGCTCGAAGTGCAGCAGCAACTGGGCGACGGCATCGTGCGGACCATCGCGCTGGGTTCGAGCGACGGCCTGCGCCGTGGCCTGATGGTCACCAACACCGGTGCGGCCGTCACCGTGCCGGTCGGCAAGGCCACCCTCGGCCGCATCATGGACGTGCTGGGCTCGCCGATCGACGAGCGCGGCCCGGTCGACCAGACGCTGACCGCCTCAAT
Source organism: Burkholderiaceae bacterium (assembly GCA_043749575.1). GTDB lineage: Bacteria > Pseudomonadota > Gammaproteobacteria > Burkholderiales > Burkholderiaceae_C > Pseudaquabacterium. The sequence continues at coordinate 3,272 of JAYVDE010000364.1, forward strand.
CCACCGCAAGGCGCCCAGCTACGACGAGCTGAGCCCGTCGCAAGAGCTGCTGGAAACCGGTATCAAGGTGATCGACTTGATCTGCCCGTTTGCCAAGGGCGGCAAGGTGGGCTTGTTCGGTGGCGCCGGTGTCGGCAAGACCGTCAACATGATGGAGTTGATCAACAACATCGCCAAGGCGCACAGCCGCTTGTCGGTGTTTGCCGGGGTCGGCGAGCGCACCCGCGAGGGCAACGACTTCTACCATGAGATGGCCGAGTCGGGCGTCGTCAACTTGGAGAACCTGGAGCTCTCGAAGGTCGCGATGGTCTACGGCCAGATGAACGAGCCGCCGGGCAACCGGCTGCGCGTCGCGCTGACCGGCCTGACGATCGCCGAGTCGTTCCGCGATGAAGGCAAGGACGTGCTGTTCTTCGTCGACAACATCTACCGCTACACGCTGGCCGGCACCGAAGTCTCGGCGCTGCTGGGCCGCATGCCGTCGGCGGTGGGTTACCAGCCGACACTGGCCGAAGAAATGGGCCGTTTGCAAGAGCGCATCACCTCGACCAAGGTGGGCTCGATCACCTCGATCCAGGCCGTTTATGTGCCGGCCGACGACTACACCGACCCGTCGCCAGCGACCACCTTCGCGCACCTGGATTCGACCGTCGCGCTGTCGCGTGAGATCGCCTCGCTGGGCATCTACCCGGCCGTCGACCCGCTGGACAGCACCAGCCGCCAGATGGACCCGAACGTGGTCGGTGAAGAGCACTACAAGACCACCCGCGCGGTGCAAGAGACGCTGCAGCGCTACAAAGAGCTGCGCGACATCATCGCCATCCTGGGCATGGACGAACTGAGCCCCGACGACAAGCTGGCGGTGAGCCGGGCGCGCAAGATTCAGCGCTTCCTGAGCCAGCCGTTCCACGTCGCCGAGGTCTTCACCGGTTCGCCCGGCAAGTACGTGCCGCTGAAAGAAACCATCCGTGGTTTCAAGATGATCGTGGCCGGCGAGTGCGACCACCTGCCTGAGCAGGCGTTCTACATGGTTGGCACCATCGACGAAGCCTTCGAAAAGGCGAAGAAAATTCAGTGATCGGCGCATTCGGGCGCCAGGCGTCGTTGCCATGCTCAGCGCACGAGAGTGCGCTTGCGCGTTGCGCCTAGCCTGACGCCCGACTGCTTGCTCACTGAACCTTCTTCTCATGTTTTAGGAACATTGTGATGGCCACCATTCACGTAGATGTCGTATCCGCTGAAGCCAGCATCTTCTCGGGCGAAGCGACCTTCGTCGCGCTGCCCGGTGAAAGCGGCGAGCTGGGCATCCTGCCTCGCCACACGCCGCTGATCACCCGCATTCGGCCCGGTGCGGTGCGCATCGTGCGTGCCGACACGGGCGCGGAAGAGTTTGTTTTCGTCGCTGGCGGCATTCTCGAAGTGCAGCCGGGCTCGGTCACCGTGCTCGCCGACACCGCCATCCGCGGCCACGACCTGGACGAAGCCAAGGCACTCGAAGCGCGCAAGCTGGCCGAGGAAGCGATGAAGAACGCCAAGAACGACATTGACTTCGCCAAGGCCCAGGGCGAGTTCGCGACCATGGCCGCGCAGATCGCCGCGATCTCGAAACTGCGCAAGCGCTGAGGCTGGGCGGCTTGGTGCCGCTGCCCTCGACCAAGCCTGCCGGCCATCTGCCGCGCAGGCTTTTTTCTTCTGCGCGCCCGGCGTCGGGCTATAAAGCCCCACCACATGCTTTTCGATCAAAGAGGGCGACATGGGCAAAAAACACGACAAGGCCGACGACGGCAAGACGGCCAACGGGAAGACCGCCAAGCTGAACAAGTCGGGCGAGCTGAGCCGGGCCGACTACGAGGCCGAACTGCAGCCGCTGGAACTGGCGCTGAACAACCTGGGCCGCTGGCTGCAGCACACCGGCCAGCGGATAGCGGTGGTGGTCGAAGGGCGTGACACCGCCGGCAAGGGCGGCGTGATCGCGGCGATTGCCGACACGCTGAGCCCGCGCCAGTGCCGGGTGGTGGCGCTGCCCAAGCCCAACGAGCGCGAGCGCACGCAGTGGTACTTTCAGCGCTACGTGTCGCATTTTCCGGCAGCCGGCGAGATCGTGCTGTTCGACCGCAGCTGGTACAACCGCGCCGGCGTCGAGCGGGTGATGGGCTACTGCACCGAAGGCCAGGCGCAGGCCTTCCTGGCGCAGGCGCCGCTGTTCGAGCAACTGCTGGTCGACGACGGCCTGCTGCTGTTCAAGTACTGGCTGACGGTCGACCAGGCGCAGCAGGAAGCGCGTTTTGCCGAGCGGCTGGACGACCCGCTCAAGCGCTGGAAGCTGTCGGCGATCGATCTCGAAGCACGAGCGCGCTACGCCGACTACGGCCAGGCCCGCGACCGCATGCTCAAGCTCACCCACACGGCCAAGGCGCCCTGGGCGCTGGTGAACTTCAACGACCAGCGGCGCGGCCGGCTGGCCTTGATCCGCCACCTGCTGGCCCATCTGCCCGACACCCATGTTGCGCCGGCTGAACTGACGCTGCCGCCGCTGGTGGGCAGGCCACTGAAGGAAACCTACCGGGCGGGGCTGAAGCCGATCTGACGGTGGCTCGCTCGGTCCGCTCTCAAGAGTTTGCCGGCAAGCATGCCGTCAGATCCTTGGCTGCGGCCGTCGCCTGCGGCGCCTTCACGTCGCTGTGCGACATGAGCCTTCACCGCAGCGCGCAGAGCGCGCTGTCGCCAGGCACTCCCGAGCCCGCAGGGGCTCGCTCGGTCCGGGCTCAGCGCAAGTCGATGTGGTCGCTCAACTCGTTGGGGTTGGACTGGCCAGACGCCAGCGGGAAATGCTGCACCAGCAGCCCGTCCAGCGTGTCCACCGCCTGGTTGAGGCCGTCTTCGAATCGCTTGGCCGCGAAGGCCGGGCGCATCGGTTCGATCAGCTGCTGCCACTGCGCCGGGTTCACCTGGCGGTCGATGCCGCGGTCGGCGACGATCTGAATCGCGTGTTCGGCCAGCAGCAGGTAGACCAGCACACCGTTGTTGTGTTCGGTGTCCCAGACCCGCAGCTTGCCGAACATCGAGATCGCGCGGTCGCGGGCGCTCAGGCGCTGCCACAGGTAGGACAGCGGCAGACCGGCTTCGACGCAAATGCGGATCTCGCCGCTGTGCCGGCGCTCGCTGGCGGTGACGCGGGTTTCGATGCGGGCCACCGCGGCAGGTGGCAGGGCGCGCCGGCTGTCGGTTTCGTCGAGCCAGCGGTGCTGCAGGATGCGTGTCCATCGTGGTTTCACCAGCTGCCTCCTGCACCACCGCCGCCAAAGTTGCCGCCGCCGCCGGAGGAGAAGCCGCCACCCCCACCGCCACCACCCCAGCCGCCCCGGCCACCGCCGCCGAAGATCACCGGCGGCACGCCCAGCAGGCCGCCGCGACCGCCGTGCCGACCCGCCGCGCCCATGCCCAGCAGCCCCACCATCACCAGCGCCACCACCCCGGCCACGCCACCGATCAGCAGGCTGCCGCCCAGCCAGCCCGCCGCCGTGCCGGTGCCGGCGGCCGTCACCACCGAGCCGAGCTTGCGGCCCATCACCGCGGTGAGCAGGCCGCCGACAAGCGGCACGCCGACAAAGAAGAACATCGCCAGCGTTTCCCAGCCCAGCCCCGACGATGGGCCGCGCGCCGGCTGGGCGACGGGCGCCGGCAGCGCCTCGCCGCGGATGCGGGCCATCAGCGCGTCGACACCGGCGTCCAGCCCGCCGGCGAAGTCATTGCGCTTGAAGGCCGGCGTGATCTGGCTCTGGATGATCTGGCGGGCCGCCAGGTCGGGCACCGCGCCTTCCAGTGCCTTGGCCGGTGCAATCCAGACCTTGCGGTCGTTTTTGGCCACCACCACCAGCAGGCCGTCACCGACCTCGCGGCGGCCGATCTTCCAGGCGTCGCCCAGCCGCTGCGCATAGCTGGCGATGTCCTCGGGCGCGGTGGTGGCCACGATCAACAGCACGATCTGCGGCCCGGCCTGGGCTTCAAAGGCGGCGAGCTTGGCCTCCAGCGCGCCCAGCGCGGCGGCATCGAGCGTAGCGGTCTGGTCGATCACGCGGGCAGTGAGCGCCGGCACCGGCAAAACGCCCTGGGCACGCAGGGCCGGCGCGGCCAACAGCAGCAGCAAGCCCAGCCACAACGCCAGCAGCGTTGCGAGCGCGGATGGCGCTGATCGCGTTGATAGCGCTGATGGCGCTGATGGCGCCATCCACCACCCGGGCCTGGCGGCCACCGGCCGGCGCAGCAGCTTGGCCATGGTCGGCCGCTTACTTCGACGCGGCAGGCGCGGCGGCGGGCTTGTCGAAGCTCACCGACGGCGGCACGCTGATGGTGGCTTCATTGGTCACGGTGAAGCCGGGTTTGACGCCGTAGCTGAAAACCATCGCGGTCAGGTTGGTCGGGAAGCTGCGCGTCAACACGTTGTAGTCCTGCACGTTCTTGATGTAGCGGTTGCGGGCCACGGTGATGCGGTTCTCAGTGCCTTCCAGCTGCACCCGCAGGTCTTGAAAGGCCTGGTTGGCCTTCAAGTTGGGGTATTGCTCGCTGACGACCATCAGCCGGCTCAGCGCGCCGGTCCACTGGCCTTGCGCCTCCTGGAATTTCTGGAACGCGGCCGGGTCGTTGATCAAGGCCGGCGTGGCCTGGATGCTGGTGGCGCTGGCACGGGCCTGGATCACCCGGGTCAGGGTTTCCTGTTCGAAGTTGGCCTCGCCCTTGACGGTGGCCACGATGTTGGGGATCAGGTCGCTGCGGCGCTGGTACTGGTTCAGCACCTCGGCCCAGCCACCCTTGACCTCTTCGTCCAGGCGTTGGAAGTCGTTGTAGCCGCAGCCCGACAGCAGCAAGGCCGAGCCCAGCAGGGTGGTGGCCAGCAATGAACGCGAATTCAGCATTTTTTCCTCCTGAAACCCCAGATCCGACGACGAGCATAGCTGAGGCCGGGCGTTGCGCTTTCAAGCGCGGCGCGCGGGTGGCCGGGCGGGGCTTGGCGCTGGCTTGGCACAGACGGCCCGCGATAATCGGCCATGAACGCTCCGCTGCAAAACGACACTTTCCTGCGCGCCTGCCTGCGCCAGCCCACAGCCTACACACCTATGTGGTTGATGCGCCAGGCCGGCCGCTACCTGCCGGAATACAAGGCCTCGCGGCTGGCGGCGGGCAACAGTTTCATGGGCCTGGCGACCAACCCGCACTACGCCACCGAGGTGACGCTGCAGCCGCTGGACCGTTACGCGCTGGACGCGGCGATCCTGTTCTCCGACATCCTCACCGTGCCTGACGCGATGGGCCTGGGCCTGAGCTTCGGCGCTGGTGAAGGCCCGCGCTTTGCCCACCCGGTGCGCAACGAGGCCGATGTCGCCAAGCTGGCCGTGCCCGATCTCGACAAGCTGCGCTATGTATTTGATGCGGTCGCGGCTATCCGCAAGGCGCTGGTCACCACCGACGCCCAGGGGCAGCGGGTCAGCCGGGTGCCGTTGATCGGTTTTTCGGGCAGCCCCTGGACACTGGCCTGTTACATGGTGGAAGGCGCCGGGTCCGACGACTACAAGCTGGTCAAGACCCTGCTCTACAGCCGGCCCGACCTGATGCACCGCATCCTGGCGGTCAATGCCGACGCGGTGGCGGCCTACCTCAACGCCCAGATCGAGGCCGGCGCGCAAGCGGTGATGATCTTCGACAGCTGGGGCGGCGTGCTGGCGCACCGTGCGTTCCAGGCCTTCAGCCTGGCCTACACCCAGCGGGTGATGAACCAGCTCAAGCGTGAGCACGACGGCCAGAAGATTCCGGTGATTGTCTTCACCAAGGGCGGCGGGCTGTGGCTGGAGCAAATCGCCGCCACCGGCGCCGATGTGGTCGGGCTGGACTGGACCTGCGACCTGGGCGCCGCCCGCCGCCGGGTTGACGACCGCGTGGCGCTGCAAGGCAACTTCGACCCGATGGCGCTGTTTGGGCCGCCCGAGGCGGTGGCGGCCGAGGCGCGCGCGGTGCTCGACAGCTTTGGCCCACCGCTGCGCGCCGATGGCCGCTGGGGCGGCCACGTCTTCAACCTCGGCCATGGCATCAACCAGCACACGCCGGTCGAGCATGTGCAGGCCCTGGTGGAGGCGGTGCACAGCCATTCGCGGCGCCAGCGCCAAGCTGTGGTGCCAAAGCAGAACTAGGGACTTTTGGCGAGTGAGTGCGCGCTCAGGGCTTGACTTATCCCCAAAAGCGAGCGCCCCCGAAAAAGCTCTCTATAAATGTGCAGCGCAACATGAAGATTGCTGAGAATTCGTGCTAAGTGATTGATATTGAACAGATTTCCTGCGCTGCCGCAAACTTGGGCAATCCAAGACGAAGCCCGTTGGATCAAGCACTTAGCGCGTCCGCGAGCAGGTTTCCCACAAAGTTATCCACAGAATTCGGGGACAGCCTAAAAAACCCTTCTCAATCATGAACTTAAGGCTCATTCTTGATGTGAAGACGAAAAATCAGTCGCAAGTGCGATGTTTGCTGCATTGCAGCATGACATGACCCAGACCGTCATTTCTGTGGCGGTTGACGCGCCGCAGCACAGTGGCCTGACCGGCGCGCTGGATTACCTGGCCGACCAGCCCTGGCCGCCGGGCACGCTGTTGCGGGTACCGCTGGGCAAGCGCGAGCTGCTGGGCATCGTCTGGCATGGCGCGGCGGCGCCGGCCGGCAGCCATGCACTGCGCCCGGTCGGCCAGGTGTTTGCCGACCTGCCGGCGATGGCGCCGGCCTGGCTGGCGCTGGTCGACTTTGCCGCCAGTTACTACCAGCGCGGTGTCGGTGAACTGGCGCTGTCGGTGCTGCCGCCCGAGCTGCGCAAGCTGGATGCGCCGGGCCTGAGCAAGCGGCTGGCCCGGCTGCTGCGCAAGCTGGACCCGCCGCCGCCTGCCCGGGCCAGCCGGGTGGCGGTGTCGCGCGACACCAGGTCCGAAGCCGAAGCCGAAGCCGAAGCCGAAGCCGGCGCCGGCGCCGGTGCCACCACGGCTGGCGATGCTGTTGCCGCTGCCGCCGAACCGGGCGCCGAAGCCGCTGCCGCCGCGGTCACCCGACCGGTGCTGGGCGCTGAGCAGCTGGCCGCGCTGGCTGCCTTCGAGGCCCAGCGCGCCACGCCGCGGCCGCAGCCGCTGCTGCTGCACGGCGTCACCGGCAGCGGCAAGACCGAGGTCTACCTGCACGCCACCGAGCAGGTGCTGGCCGCCGGCCTGCAGGCGCTGGTGCTGGTGCCCGAGATCAACCTGACACCCCAGCTGGAGGCCCGCTTCGCCGAGCGCTTTCCCCACCACCGCATGGTGGCGATGCACAGCGGCCTGACACCGGTGCAGCGCCTGCGCCACTGGCTGATGGCCCATCTGGGGCGTGCCGACATCGTGCTGGGCACCCGGCTGAGCGTGTTTGCGCCCTTGCCGCGGCTGGGGCTGATCGTCGTCGACGAGGAGCACGACCCGTCCTACAAGCAGCAGGAGGGCGCACGCTACTCGGCCCGCGACCTGGCGGTCTACCGCGCCCACCTCGAGCGGGTGCCGGTAATCCTGGGCTCGGCCACGCCCTCGCTCGAAACCTGGCAGCGGGCCCAGCCCGGCGCGCAGCGGCGCTACTTGCGGCTGCCGCTGGCGCAGCGGGTGGGCGGTGCAGCGCTGCCGCAGGTGCGCTTGTTTGACATGGGCGTGTTGCCCAAGACCAAGGGCCAGCCACCGGTGTTTGCGCCCAAGGTGCTCGATTCATTGCGTGAGCGGCTGGCGCGTGGCGAGCAGAGCCTGGTGTTTCTGAACCGCCGCGGCTACGCGCCGGTGCTGTACTGCGCCGACTGCGGCTGGAAGAGCGGCTGCCCGCACTGCAGCGCCTGGCGCGTCTTCCACAAGGGCGAGCGCACGCTGCGCTGCCACCACTGCGGCTTCACCGAGCGCGTGCCGCGCGCCTGCCCCGACTGCGGCAACCTCGACATCGCGCCGATCGGCCGCGGCACTGAAAAGCTCGAAGAGCAACTGGCCGAGCTGCTGCCCAGCGCCCGCATCGCCCGGCTGGACGCCGACACCGCGCGTGGCAAGGGCCAGCTCGAAGCCCGGCTGGCGGAGGTCCATGCCGGCGCTGTGGATGTGTTGGTCGGCACCCAGATGGTGACCAAGGGCCACGATTTCCGGCGCATCACGCTGGTGGTGGCGGTCAACCCCGATTCGGCGCTGTTCGCGAGTGATTTCCGCGCGCCTGAGCGCTTGTTCGCACTGCTGATGCAGGCCGGCGGGCGCGCCGGGCGCGACGCCGCCGGCACCACGCGCAGCGAGATGTGGGTGCAGACCTGGCACCCGCAGCACCCGCTGTACAAGGCGCTGCAGCAGCACGACTTCGCGGCCTTCGCGCAAAGCCAGCTGGCCGACCGCCAGGCCGCCGGCCTGCCACCCTTCAGCCACCTGGCGCTGCTGCGGGCCGAGGCACGTGATCCGGCGGTGGCGATGGCCTGGCTGCAAGCCGCGGCCGCCGCGGTGGCCGGGCTGCCGGGGGCTGCCGACGTCACGGTCTACCCGCCGGTGCCGCCCTCGGTGGCCAAGGTGGCCGGCATCGAGCGGCTGCAGATGCTGCTGGAGGCGCCCTCGCGCACCCGCCTGCAGCGGGTGCTGGCCGACTGGATGCCGGCGCTGCACGCGCTGCGCCAGCAGCACAAGGGCCTGGCGCGCTGGGCGATCGACGTCGATCCGCTGGCGATCTGATCGCAGGTCGCCAGCGCGGCGACCGCGCGGTGCGGCTGCCCGTGGCGCCGGGCAGCTTGTTCAGCCGCCAGGCCGCACGCCAAACAGCCAGGCCAGCGCGCTGAAGCTGGGCAAGGCCAGCACCGTGCTGGTCATGATGATGCGCGCCGCGCGGCCTGAATCGGCGCCGTAGCGCTCGGTCAGCATCGCCACGCTGCTGGCGCTGGGCATCGCGGCGGCCAAGGTCATCACCAGCAGCTGGAAGGCCGACAGCGGCGCGCCCAGTTGTTGCGCCGCACCGCCGATCAGCAGCAGCAGCAGCGGGTGCACAAACAACTTGATCAGTGCCACGGGCAGGTAATTGGCCACCGGCGTGCGGCTGTGGGCATGCTGGCCGGCGCGCCACAGCACCGCGCCGATGGTGAACAGCGCCACCGGTGTGGCCGAATCGGCCAGCAGGCGCACCACCGTGTCCAGCGGCCCGGGCAGGCCGGTGGCGGTGACCGACAGCAGCGCACCCAGCGCGATGGCCCAGGGCAGCGGGTTGGACAACGCGCCGCGCAC
>JAYVDE010000365.1:0-12542 GCA_043749575.1 Burkholderiaceae bacterium
CCTGATCTGGGGCTACACCGGCATCCTGAGCCTGGGCCACGGCCTGTTCTTTGCGCTGGGCGGCTACGGCATGGGCATGTACTTGATGCGCCAGATCGGCCGCGATGGCAACTACAAAAGCGAGTTGCCCGACTTCATGGTGTTCTTGAACTGGAAGGAACTGCCCTGGACTTGGAGCTTGAGCGACAGCTTTGCGGCGCAGATGCTGCTGGTGGTGGCGGTGCCCGGCCTGCTGGCTTTTGCGTTCGGCTTCTTCGCCTTCCGCTCGCGCATCAAGGGGGTCTACTTCTCGATCATCACCCAGGCGCTGACCTTCGCCGCGATGCTGCTGTTCTTCCGCAACGAGACCGGCTTCGGCGGCAACAACGGCTTCACCGACTTCAAGCGCATCCTGTCGCTGCCGATCGCCACGCAGGGCACGCGCATCGTGCTGTTTGTCATCACCGGCTGCACGCTGGTGGCTTTTTACCTGCTGGCACGCGCCATCGTGAACAGCAAATTCGGCCGGGTGCTGCAGGCCATCCGCGACGCCGAAACCCGGGTCATGTTCACCGGCTACAACCCGCTGGCCTACAAGCTGAGCATCTGGACGCTGAGCGCGGTGATGTGCGCGATTGCCGGCGCGCTGTACGTGCCGCAGGTCGGCATCATCAACCCCAGCGAGATGAGCCCGGCGGCCGGGATCGAGATCGCCATCTGGGCGGCGGTGGGCGGCCGCGCCACGCTGATCGGGCCGATCGTCGGCGCGTTTTTCGTCAACGGCGCCAAGAGCTGGTTCACCGTCGCCTTCCCCGAGTTCTGGCTCTACTTTTTGGGCGCGCTGTTCATCGCGGTCACGCTGTTTTTGCCGCAGGGCATCGTCGGGCTGTTCCGCAGGCCGGGTGGCATCTCCGCCTTGTTCCGCAAAGTCTCCGAGAAGCAGGCATGACCCCCGATCTGATGGAGCAGGGCGCTCAGCGCCGCGCCGCCTACGAGGCTCGCCAGGCGGCCGCCAGCGGCACCGAGAGCGGTGGCCGCAACGCCAGCTTCGGCCGCATCGCCAAGATCGGCGTGCCCGATTTCACCCAGGGTGTGGCGCTCTATGTCGACGACATCAGCGTCAGCTTCGACGGTTTTCGGGCGCTGAACAAGCTGAGCCTCGCGATCAACGTGGGCGAGCTGCGCTGCATCATCGGCCCCAACGGCGCCGGCAAGACGACGATGATGGACTGCATCACCGGCAAGACCCGGCCCGACAGCGGTCGTGTGTTTTTCGGCTCGACCATCGATCTGCTGCGCCTGAGCGAGCCGCAGATCGCGCAGATCGGCGTTGGCCGCAAGTTCCAGAAGCCCACCGTCTACGAGGAGTTGAGCGTGTTCGAGAACCTCGAACTCGCGCTGGTCAACGACCGCCGGGTGCGGGCCTCGCTGTTCTCGCGCCTGACCGGCGCCCAGCTCGACCGCATCGCCGAGGTGCTGACCACCATCCACCTGATGGCCGACGCCCAGCGCAGCGCCGGCCTGTTGAGCCATGGCCAGAAGCAGTGGCTGGAGATCGGCATGCTGCTGGTGCAAGACCCCAAACTGCTGCTGCTCGACGAACCCGTGGCCGGCATGACCGACGAAGAAACCGAGCGCACCGCCGAGCTGTTGCTCAGCCTCGAAGGCAAACACTCGCTGGTGGTGGTCGAGCACGACATGAAGTTTGTCGACCAGCTGACCCAGGGCCGCAAGATGGTGACCGTGCTGCACGAGGGCAGCGTGCTGGCCGAAGGCCTGCTGTCGGTGGTGCAGAACAACGAGAAAGTGGTCGAGGTCTACCTTGGCCGCTGAAGCGCTGATGCTGAAGGTTGACGGTCTCAACCAGTACTACGGCGGCAGCCACATCCTGCGCAAGCTGGCGTTTGAAGCCAAGTTGGGCGAGGTGACGGTGGTGCTGGGCCGCAACGGCGTGGGCAAGACCACGCTGCTCAAAAGCCTGATGGGCGTGGTGGCGGTGAAGACCGGCAGCATCGTCCTGGATGGCACCGACATCACCAAGGCCACGCCCTATGAGCGGGTGCGTCGCGGCATCGGCTACGTGCCGCAGGGCCGCGAGATCTTCAGCCGCCTGACGGTCGAAGAAAACTTGGCGATGGGTCTGGCCGTCAAGCCCAGCGGCACGGCTATTCCCGCCGAGCTGTTCGAGCTGTTCCCGGTGCTCAAGCAAATGATCAAGCGCCGCGGCGGCGACCTGTCGGGCGGCCAGCAGCAGCAGCTGGCGATTGCCCGGGCGCTGGCCGCCGGCCCCCGGTTGCTGATCCTGGACGAGCCCACCGAGGGCATCCAGCCCTGCATCATCAAGGACATCGGCCGCGTCATCCGCAGGCTGGCCGACGCGGGGCTGAACGGCCAGCGCATGGCCATCGTGCTGGTCGAGCAGTACTACGACTTCGCCGCCGAGCTGGCCGACCAGTACTTGGTGATGGAGCGTGGCGAGATCATCGCCCGCGGCCGCGGTGCCGACATGGCAGTCGACAAGGTGCGCGAGCGCGTGGCGATCTGAGGACGGTTCAGACGCCCTGGACGGCCGCTTTCTGGCAGCCTGATTGGAGTGGCAAGTCAGCGGGCGCCATGCCGCTGGTCGACCCAATCAGCTCGAACGACGATTGCCCAATCGGCCTGGTTTCGTTAGTATTACTTCGTAATACTTGGAGAGGCTATGGACGTCACGTCGGTCACCAGCAAAGGGCAGGTCACCATCCCTAAGGAGCTCCGGCAACAACTCGGCATCCGGCAGGGCAGCCGGATCCAGTTCTTGCTGGTCGGCGACCATGTTGAGATGCGGGTTCGGAGTGCGCCTGCGGCCGAGGCCAGCAGCGGGTTCGGCATGCTCAAGAGCCGCCGTGCCGCCGTGCCGGCGGACTTCGACCCCGCCGTGTTGCTCAAACCCGTACTCAAGCGATGATCGGCGTCGACACCAACGTTCTCGCTCGGTACTACATCGACGACGAAACAGACGCCGAGGCACAGCGCCAACGCCTGGCAGCTCGGCGCCTCATCGAGTCGGGACAGCCCCTGATGGTGAGCAAATCGGTGGTCCTTGAGCTTGAGTGGGTCATGCGCGGCTACTACGGCTTCTGCGAAGCCGAGGTGGCATCCGTCATGCGGCATCTGCTTGAGCAGGCACACATCACCGTCGAGGATCGCGATGCCGTCGAACAAGCACTTTCCAACGCTGAGGTTGGCATCGATTTCGCTGACGCGCTGCACCATGCGAGCTACAAAGCTTGCGACAGCGTCGCTACATTTGATGAACGCAAGTTCGCCCGACGGGCCAAAAAACTCGGACTGGCACCGGCCGTGACGGTCGTGTCGTAGCGGCCTGCCTGAACACGAATGGCGGGTTCTCACACTTAGGGCAATGCTGACCGCGCCGCGAGGGACTTGTTCAGCGTTGCCTTAGGCCTTCAAGGCCAGGCCATCGCCGAGATTGAGCGCATGGCCCTTGTGCTGGTCGAGCAGTACGACGACGTTGCCGCCGAGTTGGTCGACCAGTACCTGGTGCTGGAGCGCGGCGAGGTCATCGCTCGCGGCCGCGGCGCCGACATGGCAGCCGATGGCGTGCGCCAGCGCGTGGCGATCTGAGACGCTCAGCCACTCAGCCCAGGATGGTGACGATGCGCGCCAGCGACCAGTAGGCGGCCAGCGTGCCGATGACGTACAACGTGGCCACGCGGGTCGGCGCTGCGACCGCGTACCGGCCGACTTGGCCGAACCGCCCGAACCGGCTGAAGCGGCCGAAGCGCTTGACCAGCGCATAGATCAGCCCAGCCGCCGCCACCGTCAACAGCTGCCCCAGCTCGACGCCGAGGTTGAAGGTGAGCAGGGCCAGCCACAGGTGCTGGTCGAGCAGGCCGATCTCCTTGAGCGCGCCGGCAAAGACCAGCCCGTGCACCAGGCCGAACAAGAATGCCACCAGCGCCGGTCAGCGGCGCGCCAGGGTCTGCCGCGACCGCAGCGCCTCAGCGGCCACCAGCATGATCGACAGCGCGATCGTGGCCTCCACCGGCGGGCTCGCAGGGTCAGCAGGCCCAGCGCGCTGCTGGCGAGCGTCAGGCTGTGGGCCCAGCTGCGTGAGCCGCTGCTGTCGGTGTTGCGCAGCAGCCCCGACTTTCGGCCCGCCTACGACCCGCTGTTGCGGATGGCCGCTGCGCTGGCCCGCATCGATGCGCCCGCCGCCCAGGCGCTGCTGAGCGACCTGGTGCAGCTGCAGCCCGCGCGCCCCGAAGCGGCCCAGGCGTTGCGCGCTTTGGCCGGCGCCGCACGCTGAGCGAACGAACAAGCGAGCGAGCGAGCGAGCCGCCGGCCGGACGGCCGGCGGCCACCCGCCGACCCGGCAGATCACCGGTCAGAAACCCGCTCAGAAGCCCATCGCCAGCGTCAACCGCAGCTGGCGCGGCTCGGCCGGGTGCACATGGCGGTCGGCCACCGCGGTGGTCTCGCCGGGCAGTTTCGAGTCGTAGTGGTACTGGATGTCGTTGACCTGGCGGTTGAGCAGGTTGAAGACGTCCAGCGTCAGCGTGCTGGTCGACGACAGCTTGCGGGCGATGCGCAAGTTGGCGGTCGGCGACGAGATCGAGCGCACGCTGTTGTCCTCGACCAGCGGGCCCGCGCCGAGGTAGCGCCATTGCATGCTGGCCGACCACGGCCCGCTGTCGCGTGCGGTGACGGCGACCGAGGCCACCTTGCCGACGCTGTTGGGGATGCGCTCGCCCACCGGGTCAGCGACCGAGAAGCGGGCATGGGTCCAGGCCAGGTCGGCGTCGACCAGCAACCAGGGCAGGGCGGCCCAGCGGTTGTTCCATTCCACCCCGCGCCGGGCGCTGGGCCGGTTGGCCTCGGTGGCGCCGGCGGCGCCGACATAGACCAGCTCCGAATCGAAATCGAGCCGCCACAACGCCAGTGAGCTCTGCAGGCCGCGAATCCACTCGGTGCGTGCGCCCAGCTCGTAGCCGGTCGCAGCGACCAGCCCCGGCACCTTGTCGACCGCAGCGCCGGTGCGCGGGTCGACGCGGACGGTGGTGCCACGGGCATCGTTGCTGTGAAAGCCGCGGCCGGCGTTGAAGAACAGCTCGGTGCGGGCCCACGGCCCAGCGATCACCGACAGCTTGGGCGACAGCAGGTGGTCGCGGGCCTCACCCGAGTTCAGCGCTTGCGACAGGCTGTCGACCTTGAAGCGCGCCTGGTCGGCCCGCAGACCGACCACGCTGCGCAGCCAGGGGGTCCATTCGACCGAAGTCTGGCCATACAGGTCCAGCAGCGATTGCTGAACCTGGTCGTCGCGGGTGACGCCGATGACCTGGCGCGCCACGGTGTCGAACAGCCCGACCCGGATCCGGTCGTGGCGAATCTGCAGGCCGATTTCGGAGCGTGCCGGCAAGCTGCCGAACATGCCGCCGAACATGTCGCCGAACATGTCGCCCAACACGTGGTCGAAGGTCTGGCTGGCGGCCAGGCCGTAGACCTTGCGGCGGTCGGTCTGGGCGAACTGGTCACCATCGGTGGGTCGCTCCAGCGCGTAGGTGAAATTGGAGAACAGCGACACGCGGTAGTCGATCGCCTAGGCCGACAGCTTGGTGGTGCCGCTGGCGGTTTGGGCGTGCCATTCGCCTGACAGGCTGTTGCGCCGGGTCTCGCCACCGTCGCTGGCATCCAGCGAATCGAAGCCGCCGAAGGGCTGGCCGTGGTAGCTGCCGGCGTCGATCAAGCGCTGCGGGATCTGGTCGGTCGAGGTCCAGCGGGCGCTGTAGGCCATCAGGCTGGTGCTCCAGCCCTGCGCCGAGCTGCCGCCGCTCAAGCGCAGCACGCCGTTGGATTTGCGCAGGCGCTCGGGCACGGTCCAGGGGCCGTCCTGGGCTGGCAGCTCGACCGCGCCCAGCAGCGTGAGGCCGGCCGCCCAATCGACCGAGCCACCGAGCACGCCGCGGCGAAAGCCGTTCTGGCCCAGTGTCAACGCCGCCAGCGGGGCATCCAGCCGGCTGCGGTAGGCGATGTCGGCCGACCCGGCCGAGGCGAAATCACCGTTCTGGGCGAAGTACGGCCCCTTGCGGTAGGCCATGCGGTCCACCAGCTCGGGCAGCAGGAAGTTCAGGTCTGAATAGCCCTGGCCATGGGCGTGGCTGGGCATGTTGACCGGCAGGCCGTTGCCGGCGCGCAGCGGCGTGGCAGTGCTTGGCGTGGCGCGAGGCGCGCGAGGCGCTCGTGGGGGCGCGTGGGGGTTCGTGATCGCGCGTGGCCGCGAGCAGCCGGCCTCGAGCACCTGCGGGTGCAGGCCGCTGTTGGCCCCGGCGCTGCGGCAGCAGTGGCCCGGCGCCTTCAGGCCCGGGGTGGGCGTTCCGGCAAGCGGGCCAGGGCGTTTTGCCAGGTCCGGGCGTGCACCCTCGGCCAGGGGCAGGCGCTGGCCGCCGCGGCCGGCAGGCTGGGCGCGTGGCTCAGGCCGGTGGGCAGCCCAGCGCCACCGACTGCGGCGGCCACCGTGCTGTCAGCCCAGCCCGGGTTGTTTGCGCTGCCGGCATCTAGCGCCACCACCGAGGCATCGCCGATGTCGTGGTGGTGGCGCTCGGCGCTGCCGTGCCGGTGGACAGGGGCCGACAAGACCGTTGCGCGGCTGCGGGCATGGTGGTCCTGCCACCAGGCGCGCCGCATGACCAGGCCACCGCCGAGGTGGGCGTGCGGGGCGGCGTTGGCTGCCAGCGCCGCCCGGTCTGCGGGTTGCGCCGTGAGCGCATGGCCGCTGTCATGCCGGTGGGTCAAGCCCAGCACCTGCCGCACGGCACCGGCGTAGCCGTGAACCGCCAACAAGCCCACCAGCAGCAGCATCAACAGGTGACGCGCGGCGGTCGGGCTGAACAGGTTTCGCAAGGCTTGCATCGGGCGGTTTGAGCGGGGTCGACTGGGGCCGCGGGTGGCGTGAGTGGCGTGAGTGGCGCGTCGGGTGCGTGGGGTGCGCCGGGTGTGTGAAACCCCAAGCGGGCGCACATCGAACGTCTACCGACCCTATACGCAGGCCGTGTCGTTTGGCTGAAACGCCGCCACCGGCCGCCTAGACTCGGCGTCATGAACCCGTTACCCCCCGCTGTCCGATCCGATGCCCCGTCCCCACCCCCGTCGGCCTGGCGGGTGGCCATCGTCGGCGGTGGTCCGGCCGGGCTGATGGCCGCCGAAGGCCTGCTTGCGGCCGGTCTGGCGGTCGATTTGTACGACGCCATGCCCTCGGTCGGCCGCAAGTTTTTGCTGGCCGGCAAAGGCGGGCTCAACCTGACCCACAACGAGGCCATCGAGCCCTTCGTCAGCCGCTACGGCGGCCGGGCGCCGCAGGTTGGCGCCTGGCTGCAGCAGCTCGGCCCGCAAGCCCTGCGCGACTGGGCCGCCGGGCTGGGTATCAAGACCTTTGTCGGCAGTTCGGGCCGGGTGTTTCCGGCCGAGATGAAGGCCGCGCCGCTGCTGCGCGCCTGGCTGCACCGGCTGCGTGGCCAGGGCCTGCGCCTGCACATGCGCCACCGCTGGCTGGGCTGGCAAGAGGCTGATGCGCCCACCAGCTTGCGCTTCGCGGCCCCGCGCGGCGACACCGTCGTGCAGGCCGACGCGGTGCTGCTGGCGCTGGGCGGTGCCAGCTGGGCCCGGCTCGGCAGCGACGGCGCCTGGGTGCCGTGGCTGGCCGCACGCGGCGTCGATCTGGCGCCGCTGCAGCCCGCCAACTGTGGTTTCGACGTCGGCTGGAGCGGGTATTTCGCCGAACGATTTGCCGGCGCGCCGATGAAGACGGTGCGGCTGCACTTCGACGACGGCCGCGGCCCGGCGTTCGACCGCCAGGGCGAGTTCGTCATCACCGCCGGCGGCATCGAGGGCAGCCTGGTCTACGCCGTGTCGTCGCGCTTGCGCGAGGCGCTCAACGCCGATGGCTCGGCCACGTTGCAGCTCGATCTGCTGCCCGGGCGCAGCGTCGACCAGTTGGCCGCCGCGCTGGCCAGGGGCCGCGGTGCACGCTCGCTGCCCAACCACCTGAAGGAGCAGGCCGGGCTGGCCGGCGTGAAAGCCGCGCTGCTGCGCGAGCGCTACAGCGCCGAGCAGCTCAGCACGCTGGTGGCGCAGCAGCCGCAGGTGCTGGCCGAGGCGCTGAAGGCCTGGCCGATCACCGTGCGGGCGGCGCGGCCGATCGACGAGGCCATCAGCAGCGCCGGCGGCGTGCGCTTCGAAGCGATCGACGGGCACGCCATGCTGCAGGCGCTGCCGGGTGTGTTCTGTGCCGGTGAGATGCTTGACTGGGACGCGCCGACCGGCGGTTACCTGCTGAACGCCAGCCTGGCCAGCGGCCGTGCCGCCGCCGCCGGCGTGCTGGCGCACCTGGCGGGCGCGGGGCCGCTGGGGCACGCCACAATGGACGCCTCGCGGCCCGCCCGCACAAGCCCCTGACGCAAGCCGATGCTGGTCGTTCACCACCTCAACAACTCGCGCTCGCAGCGCGTGCTCTGGCTGCTCGAAGAGCTGGGCCTGCCCTACGAAATCGCGCACTACCAGCGTGACGCCAAAACCATGCTGGCGCCGCCCGAGTTGCTGGCGGTGCACCCGCTGGGCAAGTCGCCGGTGCTGACCGACGGCAACACCACGGTGGCCGAGACCGGCGCGATCGTCGAGTACCTGCTCGAGAAGTACGGCCGTGGCCGGCTGTTGCCGGCGCCGGGCACGCCCGAGGCGCTGCGTTACCGCTACTGGCTGCACTTCGCCGAAGGCTCGGCGATGCCACCGCTGCTGCTGACGCTGATCTTCAACCGCGTCGCCAATGGGCCGATGCCGTTTTTCGTGCGCCCGGTGGCGCGCGCCATCGCCGCCAAGGTGATGGACTTGATGGTGCGGCCCAACATCACCCGCCAGCTCGATTTCATGGAAGCCGAGCTCGGCCGCAGCCTCTGGTTCGCCGGCGACGAACTGAGCGGCGCCGACATCATGATGAGCTTCCCGCTCGAAGCCGCCGCCCAGCGTGCCGGGCTCGACGGCCGACGGCCCAAGCTGATGGCCTTCCTCGACCGCGTTCACACCCGACCGGCGTTCAAACAAGCGCTGGCGCGGGGCGGACGCTACGATTTCGCCTAAGCCGGCCAGCCCGGCCGACCTGGAGCGCAACGCATGACCGAAGCCCGTGCCGACCTGGCCCGCAACACCTTGGCGGTGTTGTTCATCGCCGGGCTGATGCTGGCGGCCTTCTGGGTGCTGCGGCCGTTCATCGGCCCGGCGATCTGGTCAGCCACCATCGTCGTCGCCACCTGGCCGCTGCTGCGGGGTCTGCAGGCCCGGCTGGGCCAGCGCCGCTTGTTGGCGGTGGGGCTGATGACGCTGGCCTTGTTGATGCTGTTCGTGCTGCCGGTGACGCTGGCCATCGCCACGGTGGTCGGCAACGTCGACGTGATCATCAGCGCCGGCAAGCGCGTGGCCGACCTGCCGCTGACGACAGTGCCCGACTGGGTGGTGAACCTGCCGTTGGTCGGGCCGAAGATCCAGCAGGCCTGGCTGCAGGCGGCGGCCGCCGGCAGTGAGGGCCTGGCCGCCAAGCTGATGCCCTATGCCGGCGAGGCCACGCGCTGGTTGGTCAGCGAGGTCGGCTCGGTGGGCGCCCTGATCGCGCAGGCCTTGCTGGTGGTCGGGCTGGCCGCGCTGATGTACGCCCAGGGCGAGACCGCCGCCGGCCTGCTGGTGCGGGTGGGCCGGCGGCTTGGTGGCCAGCAAGGCGAAGCGGTGGTGGTGCTGGCCGGCCAGGCGATCCGCGGCGTGGCGCTGGGCGTGGGGGTCACCGCGGTGGTGCAGTCGGTGTTGGGCGGCTTCGGCCTGGTCGTCGCCGGCGTGCCCTATGCCGGGCTGCTGACGGTGTTGATGTTCATGTTGTGCATCGCCCAGCTGGGCCCGCTGCTGGTGCTGGCGCCGGCGGTGGCCTGGCTGTACTGGAGCGGCGACAACGTCTGGGCCAGCGTGTTGCTGGTGATCACGCTGGTGGTCGGCATGCTCGACAACGTGCTGCGCCCGATGCTGATCCGCCGCGGCGCCGACCTGCCGCTGCTGCTGATCTTTGCCGGCGTGGTCGGCGGCCTGCTGGCCTTCGGCCTGATCGGCATCTTCATCGGGCCGGTGGTGCTGGCGGTGGCCTACACGCTGATGCAGGCCTGGGTGGCCGAGTACGAACCCGCGGCCGATTGAGGCCTGCGGCGCTGCGTGCTTGTTCAGGCGCCACACCCGGGGGCGTGTGCGTTCAGCTGCGCCAGACCCGTGGCGTGCGTGTTCAGGTGCGCCAGACCCGTGGCGTGCATGTTCAGCTGCGCCAGACCCGTGGCGTGCATGTTCAGGTGCGCCACACCCGTGGCGCACAGGGCGCCAGCCCCCAGTGCAGCGGCCGCCAGGCCCGCCACACGGCTTGCAGCAGCGCCATTGCCGGCTCGACCCGGTGCGCCAGCACACGCAGCACCAGCAGCGACTCGTGTGTGGCGGTGATGCCGGCGGTGGTGGCCAGCGGGCTGGCATCGATCAGCGCGCGGGCGGCATCGATCAGCAGTTCGGTGCGCTCCCGGCCCAGCGGTCCGCCGTCGGCCAGCCACATCGTGGCCATCACCGTGTGGCCGGCCAGGCCCAGCGGCGAGTCGAGCAAAGCCCGGTCGCTGCCGTCGATGCGGCCGCGCTCCAGCCAGACGCCCGGCAGCTCCAGCTGCTGCAGGTAGCGGCCGGCGTCAAACGGCTGGTCGGCGGCTGGCAGCCCCAGTGCCAAGACATCCCAGCCGATCATCTGGGCACCGGGTGCCAAGGTGAAGCGCAGCCGGTTTTCGGCCTCGCAGCGGCGGTAGGCCAGGGTCTCCAGCGGCAGCCATTCGAGCCGTGCGCCGGCCGCCAGCGTGGCCCGCACCTGCTGTACCGCCAGCGGCCCGGCGCTGCGATAGAAGCGGGTGGCGCCGGGCGTGGTGATCAGCGCATGGCTGCCCGGCTGCAGCGTGGCGTCAAGCTCCAGCACGTCGCCGCCGACGATGCCGCCAGGCGGGTGCACCAGCACGTGGTGGCAGACCGCGTCGCCCTCGGGGTACAAGCGCCGCAGCACCCGCAAGGGGCCGTGGTGGCGATCGAGTGCGGTGGTGCGGCCGCCGTCGTGGCGGTAATCCAGTTGTAGATGGCCGTGCCAACCCATGTGTCGCCCCGTTTGGCTGCCTGCTGCTCAGCCGCTCAGCCAAAGCCGATCAGTTTATCGGGGCAGGCGGCGCGGCCGGCCCGCCGGGGCTCAGTGGTTCTGTGAACCCCGGTGCGCCCAGCCGGTGGTGCGCCGCTCCAGCACCGAGAAAAACTCGTACATCAACATCGCCATCGCGCCCACCACCACCAGGCCGGCGAAGGCCAGGCCCATCTGCATGCTGCTGCCGGCGCTGACCAGCAAGTAGCCGATGCCCTCGTTGCTGGCCGTCATCTCGCAGACGGTGGTGCCGACAAAGGCCAGCGTGATGGCGACCTTCAGGCTGCCGAAGAAATACGGCATCGAACGCGGCAGCCCCACCTTGACCAGCACGTCCCAGCGCTTGGCGCCCAGCACCCGCAGCACGTCTTCGAGCTCGGGCTCCAGCGTGGCCAGGCCGGTGGCGATGTTGACGGTGATCGGGAAGAAGCTGATCAGGAACGCGGTCAGCACCGCCGGCCCGACGCCGATGCCGAACCACACCACCAGGATCGGCACGAAGGCCGCCTTGGGCAGCGCGTTGAAGCCGGTCATCAGCGGGTAGATGGCCGCATACGCCAGCCGCGAGCTGCCGATCAAAAAGCCCAGCAGCACGCCCACCACGATGGTGATGCCAAAGCCCAGCATGGTGACCCAGTAGGTGCGCCAGGCATGTTTGGCGATCTCGCCGCGAAACTCCAGCAGTTGGTCCCAAATGCGCAGCGGGCTTGGGGAAGATGAACTCGCAGACCTTGAAGGCGCTGCACACCGCCTGCCAGACCAGCAGCGTGGCGACCAGCAGAATCCAGGGTGGCCAGGCTTCAAGTTGGCGGTGGTTCATTTCGCCGCCGCCGCGGCTTGGCCGGCCGGGTCGCTGGCCGGATTTCAGACCGCGCCGATGTGGCCGCGCAGCTCGTGCACGATGGCGGTGAAGCTCGGCGAGTAGGTCAGCTCCAGGTCGCGCAGCGCGCACCACAGCGCTTCGCGGGTGAAAGCGTCCAGCGCGCCAAACGGTTCGTCGAGCAGCAACAGCTTGGGCTCGAGCACCAGCGCGCGGCAGATGCTGGCGCGTTGCTGCATGCCGCCCGACAGCTGCCACGGAAACTTGTCTTCGTAGCCGTCCAGGCCCACGCGCTGCAGCAGCGTGCGCGCCTTGTCTTCGTACCGCGCCTTGTTCTGCTTGAAGCTCGACCGGCAGGGCTCGACGATCTCCAGCGGCAGCATCACGTTTTGCACCGTGCTGCGCCAGGGCAGCAGGCTGGGCGCCTGGAAGACCATGCCGGTGATCTTCAGCGGCCCGGTCACCGGCTGGCCGCCGATGACCACCGTGCCCTTGCTGGGGCGC
>JAYVDE010000366.1:0-4826 GCA_043749575.1 Burkholderiaceae bacterium
TGCCCGCTGAACCTGGCGCCCACCGCCAGCACCACCGCGCAGATGGCGCTGGGCGACGCGCTGGCCGTGGCGCTGCTGGACGCGCGCGGCTTCAAGGAAGAGGACTTCGCCCGCTCGCACCCCGGCGGCGCGCTGGGCCGCAAGCTGCTGGTGCACGTGGCTGACCTGATGCTGCAGGGCGACGCGCTGCCGCTGGTGGCCGCCGACACCCCCTTCATCGACATGATGCGCACCATGTCGGCCAAGGGCGGCGGCCTGGCGCTGGTGGTCGATAGTCCCCACCAACCCGGCCAGCGCCTGCTGGGCATCTTCACTGACGGCGATCTGCGGCGCCAGGTCGAGCGCGGCACCGATTTGCGCACGATGACCGCTGCTGCGGTGATGCAGCCGCGCCCGCGCACCATCCGTGACGACGCACTGGCGGTGGCTGCCGCCGAGCTGATGGAACTGCAGCGCATCACCTCGGTGGCGGTGCTCGACGCGGCCGGCGCACTGGTCGGCCTGCTGAGCATCGGCGACCTGATGCGCGCCAAGGTGATCTGAGCGCCATGGCGGCCCCCCTCCGCGCCCCGCGCTTCGCGCCCGAACTGCTGCTGCTGGCGCAAGGCCGCGTAGAGGCAGAGGCGGCCGGCGGCCAGGGCACCGGCGACGCGCCGATCGGCCTGCGCGCGGCGATCTTCGACGTCGACGGTGTGCTCACCGACGGCCGGCTCTACATCGGCGAGACCGGTGAGGTCTTCAAGGCCTTCCACGTGTTGGACGGCCATGGCCTGAAGCTGCTGGGGCAGGCCGGCATCGCGGCCATCGTCATCACCGGCCGCGACTCACCGGCGGTGCGTCGACGCATGGCCGACCTGGGGCTGGCCGACGCCCACTACGGCATCAGCGACAAGTTGGCCGTGGCCGAGCGGGTGCTGGCCGAGCGCCACCTGGCCTGGGGCCAGGTGGCGGTGATCGGCGACGACTGGCCCGACCTGCCGCTGCTGGCGCGTGCCGGTTTTGCCTGCGCGCCGGCCAATGCCCATGCCGATGCGCTGGCGCTGGCCCAGCACGTCACCAGCGCCCGCGGTGGCGAGGGTGCGGCCCGCGAATTCTGCGACCTGCTGCTGCTGGCCAACGGCCACTACGCCGCGCTGCTGCAGGCCCAGCAGGGCACGCTGGATGGCCGCTGACCGCGTGCCCCGCGCGCCAGCGCCGGGCGGGCCCGCAAGCAGCGTGAGGGGGCACCGATGACCCCGCGGGTGCCGCCCGAGTTGCACCTGCCCGACCTGCCCGAGATCGCGGTGCAGCTGAGCCTGCCTGGCAGCGGAACATTCGCCGAGCCGCTGGCAGAAGGGCCCGGAAACGAGCCCGGCGACACGCCCACCGCGGGCCAGCCGGCGCGGCCGGCGGTGGCCTGGGGTTACCGGCTGCGGCAGGGGCTGGCGTCCTACTTGCCGCTGCTGCTGATGGCCTTGCTCGCCGCGTCGACCTGGTGGCTGGTCAAGAACACGCCGCAGGGTGATGGGTCGGCTGCCGACCCGCCGCCTCGGCAAGAACCCGACTACACCATGACCGGCTTCGCGATCACCCGCTTCTCGCCCGATGGCCGGGTGGTGCTGCGCATTGCCGGCGACACGATGCGCCACTTTCCGGTCACCGACCGGCTCGAAATCGAAGGCGTGCGCATCCACGCCATCGCACCTGATGGCCGCACCACCGACGCCACCGCGTCGCGCGCACTGGCCAACGGCGACGGCAGCGAGGTCCAGCTGCTCGGCGGCGCCCGGGTCGTCAGCCAGCTCGACGGCGCCGACGCGCTGGAGCTGCAGGGCGAGTTTTTGCATGCCTTTCTGCGCTTTGAGCGCATCCGCTCGCACTTGCCGGTGCGGCTGCGCCACGGCAGCACTGAAACCCGTGCCGGCGGGCTCGAATACGACCACCTGCAGCAGCTGTTGCAGCTCAACGGCCCGGTGCGCTCGACGCTGCTGCCGGGCCCGCGCGCCAAACCGGCGGCCCGGCCGGCCAGCGGGGTGAACAGCGCGCCAGCCGCCACCCCGGCAGCACGCCCGTGACACTGTTGACGACACCGTTGATGACGCCCTCGATGACGCCCTCACCGCTGGTCTACATCACCGGCGCGTCCAGCGGCATCGGCCAGGCGCTGGCGCTGCGCTACCACCGTGCCGGTTGCCGGCTGGCGCTGGTCGCACGTCGCGAGCCTGAGCTGCGGCTCTGGGCCGACGCCCAGGGCATCGCGCCCGACCAGGTGGCGTTTTACCCGGCCGACGTGTGCGACATCGCTGCCATCACCGCCGCCGGTCGTGCCTGCATCGCCGCACAGGGCCTGCCCGACGTGGTGATCGCCAACGCCGGCATCAGCGTGGGCATGGACACTGCCGAGCTCGCCGACCTGGCCGTGATGCGCGCCACGCTGGAGACCAACGTGCTCGGCATGGCCGCCACCTTCCAGCCCTTTGTCGCGTTGATGCGCCGGCGTGGCAGCGGTAGGTTGGTCGGCATCGCCAGCGTCGCCGGCATCCGCGGCCTGCCCGGCCACGGCGCCTACTGCGCCAGCAAGGCTGCGGTGATCGCCTACTGCGAAAGCCTGCGCGGGGAGTGCCGGCCGTTTGGGGTCCAGGTGGTGACCCTCGCGCCGGGCTACATCGACACGCCGCTGACCCGCCGCAACCGCTACCGCATGCCGTTCTTGATGAGCGCCGACGCGTTTGCCGACCGCGCCTTCAAGCACATCGCGGCCGGCGCGCGCTTGCGCTTCGTGCCCTGGCAGATGGGCGTGGTCGCGGCGCTGCTGCGCGCCCTGCCCGGTGCGCTGCTCGACCGGCTGCTGGCCGGCCGGCCGCGCAAGCGCCGGCGCGACGACGAGTAGGCGGGCCAAACCGCTGCGGCGCGCGGGCCTGATCGGCGCCCCCGTCAACCGCAAGTCGTCAAGCTTCATTCGCGCCCGGCCATGAAAAAGGGCGCCGTGAGGCGCCTTTCGTCAATCAGCAGGGGGTCGGACTGCCAGCAGCCCGACCGGTCAGATCAGTAGCCCTGGCTGCCACCACCGCCGTAGCCGCCGCCGCCACCGCTGCTGCCGCCACCGCGGGGGCCGCCGCGACCGGTGCCGTAAGGACTGCGACCACCGCCGCCGCCCGCACCGCCGCCGGCACCACCGCCGCCGCCGGCACCACCGCCGCCGCCGGCACCGCCACCACCGTAGCCGCCGCCACCGCCGCTGCGACCACCGCCGCCACCGCCGTAGCCGCCGCCACCACCACTGCTGCCACCGCCGCCGTAGCCACCACCACCACCACTGCTGCCGCCACCGCCGTAGCCACCGCCGCCGCCGGTGCGGCTGCCGCCACCACCACCACCGCCGTAGCCACCACCACCACCACTGCCACCACCACCGTAGCCGCCGCCGCCACCACCCGGACGCTCTTCGCGCGGACGGGCTTCATTGACGACGATGGCACGGCCTTCCAGCGGCTGGCCATTCATGGCATTCATCGCGGCCTGCGCTTCGGCGGGCGAAGACATCTCGACAAAACCGAAGCCCTTGGAACGGCCGGTCTCGCGATCCATCATCACCTTAGCGGAGGTAACAGCACCGAATTGGCCAAAGGCCTGTTGAAGGGTTTCGTCGCGAACCGAGTACGCGAGATTGCCAACGTAAAGCTTGTTTCCCATGGCGGGAAGCTCCTTCTCAAGAAAAGTGAACCATGTGGAGCTTCAACCCAGCGTGAAACACTCAAGCTACAGGCGCCGTCTCCAGACACGGGCCGGGTGCATAGACGCCCCCTCGGATCATTATGGTGGCAAAAGACAGGCCACCGCGTGGGCGCCGAAACAGGGGCTAACCCGCAAGTATCATGAGTGTTGTCATGCGGGTACAAACAATCGAACACGGGCCCTTGCAGGCACTCAACTCGGTGCTTCAAAGCATCGAATCGGTGCGCAATGCCCAAGCGCTGTACTTGCTGCTGCTGGCCTTTGCTTCGTCGGGCTTGCTGCTGACCCTGGCCCAGGCGGCAATGTCGCGTGAAGCCGGGCTGAACGCGGCCTTGTGGGCCGGCGCGGCATTCTTCGTTTTGTTCTACGGCAGCAACGCCGCCGGCTTGGTGCTGATGGATGAGGCCCAAGGGCTGTCCGGCCGCTTGCCCGCCGAGGCCTTGGCTGACGCATTGCGCTGCGCGCACCGTTTGCTGCTGGTGGTGCTGTGCGTGCTGGCCGGCACGGCTCTTTTGGGCGGTTTGGTTCTGGGGCTGCTTTTTGCCAGCCGCCTGCCCTGGGTGGGGCCTGCCGTGCTGGGGCTCACCGTGCCTCTGGCCGTGCCCACCATTGGCCTGACCGCATTGACCCTCGTCACCCTGGTAGGGCCTGTTGCCGCGCCCGCCGTGTGGGCGGGCCTGGGCGTTTTCGACGTGCTGCGTTTGCTGGTGCGCCAGGTGCGGCGGCGGTTTGCGCACGCTGTTCTGCTGTCGGCCGCAGTGAGCCTGCTGACGGCCGCCGTGGCGGGCCTGGTGAGTTTTGTGGTGCTCGCGGGTGGCCGCGCGATGCTGGCCCTGGCGGTGTTGGTGGCCGATGTCGCCTTGGCCCCCGAGCCCTTCATGGCCGCGTTGTTTGGCCAGGGATTCAGGATGGCGCAGGGCGCGCCGGCTTTGTCGCCCCACACGTCGGCCGCGCTCACGGGGGCCGGCGTGGTGTTTGCACTGGGGCTGGTGCTGCCTGGCGTGGTGTACCTTCGTGGGCTTTGCGAGCTGTACCTCGCCCTGCGCCGCATCGACGGCGATGCCGCGCCTCTTGCTTCTGCACCTTTGCCAACGCCATCCGCCTGACATGCC
>JAYVDE010000367.1:0-12532 GCA_043749575.1 Burkholderiaceae bacterium
CGCCTTCGCGGAAGCCGCCCTGGGGCGCGCCGTCGCGGTTGCCACCGTCACGGAAACCACCTTGGGGCGCCGCCGCATCGCGGAAACCACCTTGCGGGCGACCACCGTCACGGAAACCGCCTTGGGGCGGGCCGTCCTGACGCGGGCCATCTTGGCGGAAACCACCGCCAAAACCACCGCCACCGCCGGCCGGGCGACGGTCGCCGCCGAAGCCACCACCAAAGCCGCCGCCGGACGGCCGCGCGTCACCACGCGGGCCGCCGAAGCTGGGCTTGCCGCGGCCACCAAACGACGGCCGGCCGCCTGGTGCCGGGCCGTTCATCGTCGGCGCGGTGTACTTGGGTTCGAGGCCCGGCACCACCGCCACGGCGATCGGCTGGGTCGTGAAGCGCTCGATGCGGCGGATCATGCCGACGTCGCGGCGCTCGGCCAGCGTGATCGCCAGGCCGTTGCGCCCGGCACGGCCGGTGCGGCCGATGCGGTGCACGTAGTCCTCGGCCTTCATCGGCAGGCCGTGGTTGATCACGTGGCTGATGGTCGGCACGTCGATGCCGCGGGCGGCGACATCGGTGGCCACCAGCACGCGCAAGTGGCGGTTGCGCAGGTCTTGCAACACGCGGTTGCGGCGGCCTTGCGGCATGCCGCCGTGCAGTGCGGCCACGGCGTGACCGATCTGGCCCAGCTTGTAGGCGACTTCATCGGCATCACGCTGGGTGCTGGTGAAGACCACGCACTGGTCCATGTCCTTGTCGGTCAGCAGCTGCTCCAGCAAGGCATGCTTGTGGTGCATGCTGTCGGCCCAGTGCAGGCGCTGCTCGATCGAGGCATGCGCGTCGGTGTGCTTGTCCACCGCAATGCGCTGCGGCTCGCGGGTGAGCTGCTGGGCCAGGTGACCGACATTGCCGTCGAAGGTGGCCGAGAACATCATCGTCTGGCGCTCGGCCGGCAGGGCCTGGGCCACCAGCTTGATGTCGTCGATGAAGCCCATGTCGAGCATGCGGTCGGCTTCGTCGAGGATCAGCAGCTCCACTTGCGACAGGATCGCTGCGCCCGAATTCATCAGGTCGAGCAAGCGGCCGGGGGTGGCGATCAGCACGTCCAGCGGGCCACGCAGCGCCTTCAGCTGGGCCTGGTAGGGCACGCCGCCGACGATGTGCGCCACGCGCAGGCCGGACACGCCGTAGCCGTACACCGAGCAGGCGTGCGAGACCTGTTGTGCCAGTTCGCGGGTGGGGGCCAGCACGAGGATGCGCGGGCCGAAGGTCTTGCCCTTTTCGCGCTTCTTGGCCGGGTCGTTGCGGGCGTCGAGGATGCGCTGCAGCGCAGGCCACACAAAAGCGGCGGTCTTGCCGCTGCCGGTCTGTGACGAGACCATCAGATCGCGGCCGGTCAGGGCCACCGGCACGGTGCGCATCTGCACGTCGGTCGGGCTGGTGTAGCCGGCGTGGGTGATCGCCTTGATGATTTCCGTCGCGAGGCCGAGGGCTGCAAATTCGGCACCGATGTCGGCTTGGGGCTGCACCTGGGCTGGCGCTTGGGACTGCGCTTCGGGCTGCTGCGCCAGTTGCTGAACTGGCTCGGCACCGCTGTTGTCGGTGGCGGGGGCGTTGTCGTGGACGAGATCAAAACTCATGGGTAACTTTCAGTCAGGCAAGGCTGTGCCCGGTGGCTTGTGGCCACAACGGGTCCAGCCACGGCGCCGCCAAGAGGCGGGCAACCGCAGTGGGTCGCACTTCTATGGAAGGGTGGGGCGGGGAAGGCGACTGATTGCGCCTGACCTGTATCGCAGCCCGGCGGCCCTGCTGGTAAACAGCAGGTCGGCGGCCACATTGCCCAAAACATCCTGAAGCGACGGCATCGCCGCCAACCAGGGCACGAGACGCGGTGGAATCCCTGCGGTGAGGGTGCAGGGCCCGGCTCGTAGAGGGTCAGAGTCGATGAACGAAAGACGCGGGTCTGAACCCACATCAGCCCATGATTATGTCAGAGATCGCAGCCGCGTGCTGGGGTTTCTACGCAGGTCCAGTTCAGTCCAGCTTGGCCAGGCGCGGCCAAGCGCGGCCAGCGCGGCCGGCCGGGTCCGATGGCCTGCCGTGTCAGGCCACCAGGCGTTCGCGCTGGGCTGGCGCAGCGCGGATCAAGTCGGCCGCTTTCTCGGCGATCATGATCGTCGGTGCGTTGGTATTGCCGCCCACGATGCTGGGCATGATCGACGCGTCGACCACCCGCAAGCCCTCGATGCCGTGCACCCGCAGTTCGGCATCGACCACGTCATCGGCACCCGGCCCCATGCGGCAACTGCCCACTGGGTGGTAAATGGTGTCGGCATGGCCGCGGATGAAGGCCTCGATCTGCGCATCGGTTTGCGCGGCGGCCGACACCGCCAGTTCGCGTCCGCCCAGGGCCGCCAGCGCGGGCTGCGCCAGCACCGCGCGCATGCGCTTGAAGCCGCCGACCAGCCGCGCCAGGTCGTTGGGGTCGGCCAAGAAGGCCGGGTCGATCAGCGGCGCGGCCAGTGGATCGGCGCTGGCCAGTTGCACGCTGCCGCGGCTCTTCGGATGCAGCAGGCAGACATGGCAGCTGTAGCCGTGGCCAAACACCGTCTTGTGGCCGTGGTTGATCAGCTTGCCGATGACGAAGTGAAGCTGCAGATCGGGTGCGTCCAGCCCGGGCTGGCTGCGGAAAAACGCGCCGGCCTCGGCGAAGTTGGTGGTCAGGCGGCCGGTGCGGCGCCCGAGCCATTCACGGATGTCGCCCAGCATGCGCCAGGCCCCCGCCAGCGACAGGCCGAAGGATTCGTTCGAGCCGGGCGTGTCCACCACTTGCACCACGTCGACATGGTCGTGCAAGTGCTGACCCACACCGGGCAGGTCGTGCACCACCACGATGCCCTGCTGCTGCAGGTGAGCGCCAGGGCCGATGCCGCTGATCATCAAGATCTGCGGCGACTGCAGCGCACCGGCACACAGCAGCACTTCGCGGCGTGCCTGCAGGAAGCTGCGGCTGCCGTTGTGCAGCATTTCAACGCCGGTGGCGCGGCGGCCGCTCATCACGATGCGGGTGACTTGCGCGTCGGTGATCACCGTGAGGTTGGGGCGCCCCAGCGCAGGCACGAGATAAGCCTTGGCGGCGCTGCAGCGCTCGCCCTGGCGGTGCGTGACCTGGTACCAGCCGACGCCGTCCTGCTCGGCGCCATTGAAATCATTGTTCAGTGGCAGGCCGGCCTGCTGGCCAGCTTCAATGAAGCGTCTGGCGATCGGGTTCGGGCTGCCCTGGTCTTGCACCGTCAGCGGCCCGCCGGCGCCGTGCAGCGTTTCGGCGCCGCGCAAATTGCCTTCGGCGCGCTTGAAGTAGGGCAGCACCTCGTCGAACGACCAGCCTGGGTTGCCGGCGGCGGCCCAGCGGTCGTAGTCACTGTGTTGCCCGCGGATGTAGATCATCGCGTTGATCGAGCTCGACCCACCCAGCACCTTGCCGCGCGGCTGGTAGCCACGGCGGCCGCCCAGCCCCGGCTGCGGCACGGTCTCGAACGCCCAGTTGATGCCCTTGGTCTTGGCCATCAGTGCCAGGCCGGCCGGGCAGTGGATCAGCACGCTGCTGTCGACACCGCCGGCTTCCAGCAGCGCCACCCGTACCGTCGGGTCTTCGCTGAGCCGCGCCGCCAGCACACAACCCGCCGAACCGCCACCGATCACCAGATAGTCGTACATGTTTGAGGTACCCGCTCTGTCATGGCCGATCACGCTTGAACCGGCAAATTCATCATAGCCACGGCGGCAAGGGCTGCGGTAGTCTGGAATCCTGCCTCTAGACCTCTGCGCCAGATCAGCGACAAGGATCGCATCGTCGGGGGCAATAGCTGTTACATTACCGGCACAGACATGCACGAGGCCGTTTCCACAAGGTCTTATCCCCGTACCGCCTGATGTCACTGCCGAGCGAAAGCGCGGTGGGTTCAAAAGGCCGGCCCAGGTTTGAACTCCCGGTTCGACGTTTCTTGAGTGTCTCTGTCCGCGCTGGCGCAAGCTGGTGCGTGTTTTCTTCATCAACAGACTCAATAAGGAACATCTCCATGAGCAACACTACCCAAACCGGCGTCGTCAAGTGGTTCAACGATGGCAAGGGCTTCGGCTTCATCACGCCTGAAGACGGCAGCAAAGACCTGTTCGCCCACTTCAGCGAAATCCGCAACAACGGCGGCTTCCGCAGCCTGGCCGAAAACCAGCGCGTTGAGTTCGAAGTCAAGCAAGGCCCGAAGGGTCTGCAAGCTGCGAACATCCGCCCGCTGTAATCAGCTGACGGCCCGGGCGCTCGGCGCCCGGACACGAAAAAACCGCGACCCTCGGATCGCGGTTTTTTTTCGTTTTTTCGGTTGTTCGCCAGGCCGTAGCGCCGAACCGGCCATCTGGGGCCGGTCGGACCGGTGTCAGCCGGCAGCCGTTGGCGGCGGGGCGCCGGGGCTGGCGGGGTTGGCGGCAGACCCGCCATCGGCCGGCGCGCCATCGTCCGGGCTGTCGCCGCCGGGGCCTTGCTGCTTCTTCTGCTTCTTTTCTTCGGTCTTGCGCTTCTTGGCCAGTTCACGCTGGCGTTTCTCGTAGCCGTAATTCGGGGTCGCCAAGGCGGTGCTCCTTTGGGTCGCTGACGCGCACCGGTCGCGCGTCGAAGCAGTGCCGAAGCATAAGCCAATCCTCTGCCTGCCCGTCCGGCGGGCCGTGCGGGCTTGGCACAAAAGCAAAGGGCCACTGAAAAGTGGCCCTTGATGCTCACGGACAAGACAGCAGAACTGTCAAGACCGGGTGTTGGGTGTTGGCGCCGGGTACGGGTTCCGGTATTCCGCCCATTGGTGCGGTCGGTTCTCGCCAAGACAAATGCAGTGTCGGTCAAAGCCGGTGACACCGTTGTGACGAGAAACAAGATTTTGTCGCGCCAGTTTCGAGGACAGCACCCGGGAACTGGTTTGCTGCGGTGCACAATCTCCCGATGGTTGGCCGTTCAACAGACCCAGGGAGTGAAAAGCGTGATGCGCTATGTCGTCTTCAACCAGAAGGGCGGGGTGGGCAAGTCGACCATCACTTGCAACCTGGCGGCCATCAGTGCGGCACAAGGCTTGCGCACCCTGGTGGTCGACTTGGACCCGCAGGGCAACAGCACCCGCTACCTGCTGGGCGACGGCACCGACCAGGCGCGCGACACGGCGGCCGAGTTGTTCGACCAGACGCTGAAGTTGACGCTGCGCATCAAGGCGATCGAAGAGTTCATCACCGCCACGCCGTTTGAACACCTAGCCCTGCTGCCGTCCAGCCCGCAGCTCGACGAACTGCACAGCAAGCTGGAATCGCGCTACAAGATCTACAAGCTGCGCGATGCCTTGGCCGCGCTGGACGGGCGTTATGAGCGCATCTACATCGACACGCCGCCGGCGCTGAACTTTTACACCCGCTCGGCGCTGATCGCCGCCAATGGCTGCCTGATCCCGTTCGACTGCGATGACTTTTCGCGCCGCGCGTTGTATTCGCTGCTGGAGCATGTGCAGGAGATGCAGACCGACCACAACCGTGACCTGACCGTGTCCGGCATCGTGGTCAACCAGTTCCAGCCGCGTGCCAACCTGCCGCAGCGGCTGGTGCAGGAACTGATTGCCGAAGGCCTGCCGGTGTTGCAACCCTACTTGAGCGCCAGCGTGAAGATCAAGGAATCGCACCAGCGGGCGTTGCCGATGGTGCACCTGGATGCGCGCCACAAGCTGACGCTGGAGTACCTGGCGCTGCATGCGGCGCTGCAGCAGCCCAAGGGCCGGCTCCAGCCGGCGCGCTGAGCGTCGTTCAGCGCCCCAACAAGCAGCTCGCGGCGGGTGCGGCGATCACCACATCTGAACTGGCGCCGGCAACACAGGGCAGGATCCAGCCCTCGGCCTTCTCTTCGGCCAGCAGGCCCGGCCAGTCGATCTGGTAGTGGATCGTGCCGCTGACCAGTTGGCACAGGCAGGCGCGACAGCTGCCGTTGCGGCAAGAACTGGGCAAGTTAAGCCCCGCAGCGCGGGCCGCTTGCAGCAGGGTCTGGCCGGGGGCCACCAGGGCCTGCCAACCCGCGGGCTGCACGGTCAGCGTTGGCCAGGGCGGGGTGCCGCGCTGGCCGGATGTGTCGGGTGGGTCGGGTGTGTCGGGTGGGTCGGATGCACCGCAAGCCGTCGGCATCGTGGTCTGGCCTCAGGCGCGCGGCGCGGCACGGCCAAAGACCAGCAGCCGGTTGTTCGACGGCATCGCCACTTGGTCTTGCAGCGCCAGGCCCGCAGCAGCAGCTTCGGCGACCACGTCGTGCTGCCAACGCAAGCCCCACCGCGGATCGCGCGCGCGCAGGTCGGCGTCGAAGGCCAGGTTGCCAGCCGAGGTGGTGATGCCCTGCACCAGGTAAGGGCCGTAGGTGATCAGCCGGCCGTCACTGCCCAGCAGGCGCGCGGCACCGCGCATCAGCGCACCGCAGCAGGACCAGGCTGCGATGTGCAGCAAGTTGGCGCAGTACACCGCGTGCCACGGTCCGGCCGCTGCGGTCGCTGCAGCCGGGCCGGCCGGCCCGTCAGGCTCATCGACCAGCGGCCAGGGCTCGGCCAGCACGTCCAGTTGCAGCGGCGGCAGCAGGCCGGGCGACGGTGATTGCGTCGACCAGGCCGTGATCGAGGCCAGCGCTTCGGCCGACGGGTCGGTGGGCTGCCAGGTCCAGCCCGGCAGGCCGGCGGCGCAAAACACCGCATGCTGGCCGGTGCCTGCGGCGATCTCCAGCAGCCGGCCGCGGGCCGGCAACAGACGCTGCAATTGCGCCAGGATGGGCGCCTGGTTGCGCTCGGCAGCGGCGCTGAAACGGGGTGGCTGGCCGGTGGTCATGGCCGGCAGTCTGCCATGTCGATGCCGCCGCCGCCGCTGTCGCCGATGGCGCTGCTGCGGCCACAATGCAGGCCCATTGCCGACAAAGGCCCCAGCATGCAGAGCATTCCCTTCGAACTGCGTGGCGAGTTCATCACGCTGGACCGCCTGTTGAAGGCCACCGGCCTGGCCGGCAGTGGCGGCGTCGCCAAGCTGATGGTGGCCGACGGTCGGGTGCAGGTGGACGGCCGCGATGAACTGCGCAAGACCGCCAAGCTGCGGGCCGGCCAGGTGATCAGCCTGACGGGCGTGCGCATCACGCTGCTGCCAGCCGCCCCGCCGACCGAAGCCGCCGCGCCAGAGACCGACGCCAGCGGTGCTTGAACGGCGCCCGCCACTGCGCTCGATGGTGGCGGCCGGTGGTGGCAGGTAGCGGCCGCTAGAGGTCGGTAGCGGCCGGTCTGCGACAATCCGAATGAGCGCCGGTTTCGTGCCCCCGAAACCGGTGTTTTTCCATTCCACGGGGCCATGTCGAGGACAACCATGCACAAAAACCTCAGGCGCGCCTTCGGCGTGCTTGTTGGCGCTGCGGCCGCCGCAGCCACCTTCAGCCCTGCCGCGGCCGCCGCCGCGCCCTTGCAGGCCTGTTTTGTTTACGTCAGCCCGGTCGGCCAGGCGGGCTGGAGCTACCAGCACGACCTGGGCCGGCAAGCGCTGGCCCGCGCGCTGGGTGATCAGGTGCAGACCCGCTTCGTCGAAGGAGTGGCTGAAGGTGCCGACAGTGAGCGCGTGATGCGCGACCTGGCCGCCCAGGGCTGCGGCCTGGTGTTCGCCACCAGCTTCGGCTACCTGGAGTCGGCCTTGCGGGTGGCGGCCGAATTTCCCGCGGTGAAGTTCGAGCACGCCGGCGGCTACAAGACCGCGGCCAACCTGAACACCTACAACGCCCGCTACTACGAGGCGCGTTGGCTGGCCGGCTGGCTGGCCGGCAAACAGAGCAAGACCGGCGTGGCCGGCTATGTGGCGGGCTTTCCGGTGCCCGAAGTGGTGCAGGGCATCAACGCCTTCACGCTGGGCATGCGCGCGGCCAATCCCAGGGCGGAGGTCAAGCTGATCTGGCTGAACGCCTGGTTCGACCCGAGCCGCGAACGCGAGGCTGCGCTGACCCTGATCGGCCAGGGTGCCGACGTGCTGACCAACCACAGCGGCTCGCCCGCGGTGGCCCAGGCGGCCGAGGAAAAGGGCGTGATGCTGCTGGCCTACCAGAGCGACATGGCGCGTTTTGCGCCCAGGGCGCAGCTGGCCGCGGTCACCCACCATTGGGGCGCTTACTACACCCAGGTGGCCCGCGCGGTGATCGCCGGCAGCTGGAAGCCGCAACCGGTGTGGGGTGGCATGAAGGACGGTCTGGTGCAGCTGAGTGCATTGAACGCCAGCCTGCCGCCCGCCGTGCGGGACGAGCTGGCGCGGCGCCAGCAGGCGTTGGTGGAGGGCCGGGCCCAGCCTTTTGCCGCGCCGCTGGTCGACAATAG
This sequence comes from Burkholderiaceae bacterium, assembly GCA_043749575.1. GTDB lineage: Bacteria > Pseudomonadota > Gammaproteobacteria > Burkholderiales > Burkholderiaceae_C > Pseudaquabacterium. The sequence goes on from JAYVDE010000367.1 coordinate 8,390, forward strand.
CGGCCGCAGCCGCCTGGCTGCCGGCACGCTGGACGACAAGGCCATCGCCAGCATGGATTGGCTGGTGCAAGGCGTGACCGGCAATGTGCCGACGGCACGCTGAACTGCGGGCGGTAGCGGCCGCGTGACTCGCGGGCGCCGCAGCGTGATCGAAGTCACACCGCCGCGCGCCAGGCAGGTCAACCCAGGCGGCGCGGTTTGAGCACGCTCAAGGCAGGCGAGGCAAAGCCGAAATGGGGGATGGGTCCACTTGCAACTTGATGCAAGGCCGGGAGTGGCCCCTTGCCCGGCCGTGCCCTAGGAGATCCATGATCAAGTCCCTGTTTGCCACCGCCGCTGCCGCCACCCTGCTGATGACACTGGCCGCCCCAGCCCATGCCGATGATCCCAAGGTGGCCATCGCCGCGCTCGACGCGCGCCTGGCCAAGATCGGTGCGCCCAAGCTCGATGGCACCGACAAGGCCGGAGAAAAAAATGTGTCGGGCCTGTTTTTCGGCGCCCGCAAGATCAACAACAACTACGACGTGGTCGATGAGATCAAGAAGGGCACCGGCGCGGTTGCCACGGTGTTCGTCAAAGAAGGCGACGAGTTCGTGCGGGTCAGCACCAACGTGCTGACGCCCGAGGGCAAGCGCGGCGTGGGCACCACGCTGGCGCGCGCCAAGGCCTACGAGGCGGTGAGCAAGGGCGAGTCGTACTGCGGCGTGGTCGACGTGCTCGGCACCTCGCTCGACTCTTGTTACAACCCGGTCAAAGACGGTGGTGGCAAGGTCATCGGCGTGACCTACGTCGGCTACAAGAAGTGAGCCGCTGGCGGCCATGCCGCCTGGCGTGCCGAGCAACGATCAACCTGCCGCAGGCCTGAACCATGAAACTACTGTCTGTGTTGGCGGGCCCACTGGCCCGACTGGGCTTTGGCCAGCGGCTGGCGCTGGCTTTTGCCGTGGTCCTGACCCTGACCGCTGCGCTCGGCGCGGCGTCGATCTTCAACCTGTCGCGGGTGCAACGGGCGTCGGTCGATCTGTCCGACAAGTGGTTGCCCTCGGTGGGCGCGCTGGCTGCGGCGCGGGTGGCCATCCTGGAGGTGCGCGAGCTCGAGGTGAAACATTCGCGCGCGGCCGATGCCAGCTACCGGACCGAGTACGAGGACAAGCTCAAGGAGGCCTTGGCCAAGGTCTCGACCAGCTTGGTTGACTACAGCCAGATTCCCCACGACGCCGACGGCGTCAAGCTGGGCGATGCGTTTGCCGCCAAGTGGCAGGAATACCTCGGTTTCCACCAGAAAGTGCTTGCACTCGGCCGTGCCGACAAGGTCGACGACGCGCGCGACCTGGGTGATGGTGCGGCCAAGATGGCGGCTGACGAGAGCATCGGCGCGCTCGACAAGCTGTTGGCCTTCAACTTCGCTGCCGGCAAACAGTCGGCCCGCCTGGCCGACAAGGTCTACCAGCTGACCTTCAAGGCCACGCTGGCGCTGGTGGCGCTGGCGCTGGTGGTGGGCGTGGCGATGTCGCTGATGATCACGCGCAGCCTGCGCTCGCTGATCGGCGGTGAGCCGCAGGCCGCCGCCGACGTGGCCCGCTCGGTGGCCGCTGGCGACCTGAGCGCGGCCATCGCCGTGCGCCCGGGTGACCAGTCCAGCCTGATGGCGCGACTGCAGGACATGCAGCAGAGCCTGGCGCAGGTGGTGTCCAGCGTGCGGCAAGGATCGCAACGTGTGGCCCATGCCAGCGGCGAGATTGCGCAGGGCAATGCCGACCTGTCCAGCCGTACCGAACAGCAGGCCGCTGCGCTGGAGGAGACGGCGGCCGCGATGGAGCAACTCGGTGCCACCCTGCGCCAGAACGCCAGCAATGCCGCGCAGGCCGACCAGTTGGCCAAGAGCGCCAGTGCGGTGGCTGGGCGCGGTGGCGCCGCAGTGACGCGGGTGGTGCAGACCATGCGCGGCATCAACGAGAGCTCGCGCCGCATCGGCGACATCATCGGCACGATCGACGGCATTGCCTTCCAGACCAATATCCTGGCGCTCAACGCCGCGGTGGAGGCGGCCCGCGCCGGTGAGCAGGGCCGCGGTTTTGCCGTGGTGGCCGCCGAGGTGCGCAGCCTGGCCCAGCGCTCGGCCGAGGCGGCCCGCGAGATCAAGGGCTTGATCGCCACCAGCGTCGAGCGGGTCGAGCAAGGCACGGCGCAGGTCGACGAAGCCGGCGCGACGATGAGCGAGGTGGTCGCCTCGATCGCCCGGGTGACCGTGATCATGGCCGAGATCAGCACCGCCAGCCGCGAGCAAAGCGCCGGCGTGGCGCAGGTCAGCCAGGCCGTCACCCAGATGGACCGGACCACGCAGCAGAACGCGGCGCTGGTCGAGCAAAGCGCTGCGGCCGCCGAAAGCCTGCGCGACCAGGCGCAGGAACTGGTGCAACTGGTGGCGTCGTTCAGGCTGGCGGACGCTCAGCACCCCGCCCGGCACTGAGCGCCAGAGCCCGGGCCGCATCACCAGCCGTCGGGTGCAATGAATGCCGGGTTGGTGATCGCAAACAGCCGGTGGTCGCGCCAGGCGCCGTCGATATAGAGGTAATCGCGCGCCAGGCCTTCGTCGGCAAAGCCCAGCCGGGCCAGCACCGCCAGGCTGCGGCTGTTTTCGGGCCGCACGCCGGCTTGCAGGCGGTGCAGGTTGATGGCCGGCGAAAACGCCTCGGCGACCACGGCCTGCAGGGCCTCGTGCATCAAGCCGCGGCCCTGGAAAAGGGCGTCCAGCGAATAGCCCAGGCTGCAGCTCTGGAGCGCGCCGCGCGACAGCTTGCTCAAGCTGACGCTGCCGATCACCCGCTGCGGGTCGTCTGCCCGTGCCAGCCACCAGCGCCAGCCCTGGCCCGCATCAAAGGCCGCCGCACCGGTGACCAAGCGGCCCTGGACGGCTTCGGGCGTGTTGTCATCGGGGCCATGAGGCGGGTCCCAGGGCGCGAAATAGTCGGCGTTGCGGCTGAAGAAGTCAGCGACCGCACGCGCCTGGCCCAGCGCCGGATTGGGGTCGGGCGCCAGCAGGTGCAGGCGGCGGGTCAGGATGCAGGTGCGGGGGCGAGTGCCGGTGGCCATGGCGGCAATTTAGCAGCCGCCTAGCCGCGGTTGTGGTCAGGCCAGCGCCGGTGCCAGACCTGCAATCCCACCCATCGGCCCATCTGCCGGCCGATCCACCAGCGCGTCTGCCAGCGAGCCTGCCAGCGCGTCGGCCGCCGGCCCGAAGGCATAGGCGTCCATCGCCAGGCAACCATAGGTCAGGCTGTCGTGCAGGCGCCGCGCGGCGGGCAGCACACCAGCAGCATGGCCCGCACCCGCACCCGCACCCGCGGCCACGTAGAAGGGCAGCAGGTGCTCGTCGGTCGGGTGCATCAACACGCCGTGCGGCGCCCGGCGGCGGTAGTCCAGCAGCGCGGGCCAGTCGGCCGCGGCGCAGCGCTCGGCAAACCAGTTGCGGAAGGCGGCACTTTCCGCGATCTCGGGTGCGGCTATCGGTGGCCGTGCGCCGCCAAACAGCAGCGCCAGGTTGTGGGTCAGGCTGCCGCTGGCGTAGACCAGCACGCCCTCGTCGGCCAGCGGCGCCACCGCCTGGCCCAGCGCAAACAGCTGGGCCGGGCTCCAGTCGGGCGCAAAGGCCAGTGGCAACACGGGGATGTCGGCCTCGGGCCAGATGAAGCGCAGCGGCGCCCAGATGCCATGGTCCAGCCCGCCCTCGGTGGTGGTGTGGATCGGCAGGCCGGCCGCGGCGACCAGCGCGGCCACCCGCGGCGCCAACGCCGGCGCGCCGGGAGCGTCGTAGCGCAGCCGGTACAGCGGCTCGGGAAAGCCGGAGAAATCGTGCACCGTGCTGTGTTGCGCGGCGGCCATCAGCACCGGCTCGCGGGTCAGCGAATGGGCCGATATCGCCAGGATCGCGCGCGGGCGCATCGACGCGGCGGCCACTGCAGGCCCCAGGCGCTGCCAGAAGGCGCCGGCCTCACGTGGCTCCAGCGCCGTCATCGGCGAGCCATGGGACAGGAACAGCGGGGCGATGGTTTGTGTCATGCCTGATTACAGCTTGCCGGCGCGGTCGCGGGGTTCTAAGCGGCTGCATGCTCGGTTCAAAAGGCCGCCGCTGGCGCCACGGCC
>JAYVDE010000368.1:0-4820 GCA_043749575.1 Burkholderiaceae bacterium
CTGGCACAGGCCGCCGCACACACGACCACGGTCACTGACGTACGCACCGCCGTACGCACCGCCACATTCACCGCCACATTCACCGCCGCACTCATCGGCGCGCTGGCCTTGCTGCCCGGCTGGGCGCTGGCGCAAGACGCCTGGCCGAACAAGCCGGTCTCGCTGGTCGTGCCCTACCCGCCCGGGGGCACCAGTGACATCATCGGCCGCCAACTCGCCCAGCGCCTGCGCGAGGAACTGGGCCAGATCGTCGTCGTCGAGAACAAGGCCGGTGCGGCCACCGCCATCGGCGCCAACTTCGTCGCCCGGGCCCCCAAAGACGGCTACACCCTGCTGCTGTCGGCCGGCACCACCTTCACGGTGAACCCGAACTTCAACGACAAGCTGCCCTACAAGCTCGACGACTTCGAGCCGGTGGCGCCGGTGGCCACCGCGCCCTTTGCCTTCGTGGTGAAAAAAGACTTCCCGGCGAAGACGGTCAAGGAGTACGCGGCCTATGCCAAGGCCAACCCCGGCAAGGTCAACAACGCCACCAACGGCCAGGGCAGCATGGTGCACTTGCTGGGCGAGCTGATCGCCAGCGGGCTGGATGTCAAGCTGACCCAGGTGCACTACAAGGGCGCGGCGCCGGCCACGATGGACATGCTGGGCGGCGTGATCGATTCCAACGTCGAGACGCTGTCCAGCGCGGTGCCCAATGTCAACGCCGGCCAGTACCGGGCGCTGGCCGTGCTGAGCGCCGAGCGCCTGCCGCTGCTGCCCGAGGTGCCGACCTTCCGCGAACTGGGCTACCCGGGCATCGTCGCCGAGACCTGGTTCGCGGTGTTTGCGCCAGCCGGCACGCCCAAGCCGGTGCTCGACAAGTTGAGCGCTGCGCTGCGCAAGATCACCAGTTCGGCAAGCTTCGGCGAGAGCATGCGCAAGATCGGCAACGAGGCCAAATCGGGCAGCCCGGCCGAGTTGCGCGCCACCACGGTGGCGCAGGCCCAGCTGTGGGGCGACTTGATCAAGCGGCTGAACATCAAGGCGGAATAACGCGGCGGCGGCCGGGTTCTGCCACCCGGCTTACGGCAGGTAACGCAGCGCCTGCATCGCCTGCAGGTGGTCGACGATGCATTCTTCGGTGTCGATGCAGGGGGTGAATCCCGCCTGCCGCAGATTGATGGTCGAGACGATGGGCGGCAGCGCAAACGGCCGTTGGGAGGCGAAGGTGGCGTCGGCGTATTGCCACGACAGACCGATCAGCGTGTCGAGCTCGGCCACCCGCAGGCCCTCGCGGTGGGCCATCTGCCGCCACAGCGCGGCCTGCTCGGGCATGCGCTCGGCCAGCCGCAGAGGCGCTGGGTCACCCAGTGGCAGATCGAAGTGCGTGGCCAGGCGTTCGAACAGCGTGCGCCACACGATCACGTCGCCATCGGCGATGTTGAAGGCCTCGCCATGGGCCTGGGGCGCGCTCCAGGCCCATTCGATGGCCTGGGCGATCAACCGCGCGTCGGTGCACTCCGTCAGCAGATTCGGGTGCCCTGGGTAGCACAACGCCAACCCCTGCTCGCGACACAGCGCTGCGTAAACGCCCAGCGCGGCCACCGGATTCATCGCGCTGCCCACGGCCACGCCCAGCACGATCTGCGGCCGGAAGATGGTCCATTGGAAGCCGGCGCGCTGGGCCCGCTCGGCCACCAGGTCTTGCTGGTCGAAGTAGAAATTGACATGGTCGCGCAGCGCGTCGTGCTCGCGTGCCGGCACCCGCATCGCCCGGCCGGTGTGCAAACCGTAGGCCTTGGTGCCTTGCAGCAGCGTCAGGTGCTGCAGCGGCGCGCCGTCCAGCGCGTCCAACGTATTGGCCAGCATGCGGGTGTTGCACGCCATGTTGTCGGCGTCGCGCCAGCCCTGCACCAAGCCGGCCTGCTCGTTCAGCGCGGCGTACACCAGGTGCGTGGCGTCACGGTGCGGCGCCAGCGCAGCCCGGGTGGCCTCGGCATCACGCAAGTCGGCCCGCACCCAGCTGGCCTCGGGGGCGAAGTCGGCCACCCGCCGCGCCAGCCCCACGGCCTGCAGACCGGGGCGGCCGCTGAAGTGCTGCAGCGCGGCGCGGCCGACGATGCCCAGCGCGCCGACCACCAGCAGCTTGCGCGGCGCCGTCATGTTGGCCGTCATGTCGGCCGTCATGCCGGCTGTCATGTCGGCCGTCATGCGATCACCCGGCGTTGCACCAGCGCTTCGATCTGCGCCTCGTCCAGCCCCAGCAGGCTTTGCAGCACGTCGCGGGTGTGCTGGCCCAGCAAGGGCGGCGGTTTGTCATAGCTGATCGGCGTGGCGGAAAAGTTCAGCGGGTTGCCGACCACCGCCAGCGTGCCCGACAAGGGGTGCGGCACGGTCTTCACCAAGCCCCGGTGCTGGATCTGCGGGTCGTCGAAGACCTGGCGAAAATCATGGATCGGCCCGCTGGGCACCACGGCCTGGCGCAGCAGCGGCATCCAGTGCGCCAGGGTTTGGGTCTTCAACACCTCGGCCACCAGGACTTGCAGCGCGGCGCGGTGCTCCACCCGCTGCGGCGTGCCGGCAAAACGCGGGTCGCGCGCCAGCTCGGGCCGGCCGATCACCTGGCACAGCGCGGCAAATTGCTTGTTGTTGGCCACCGCCACCAGGATCTTGCCGTCGGCGCAATCAAAGTCACCATAGGGGGCGGTGAGCTGCGAGCTGAGCCCCGAGCGAACCGGCAACTGGCCGGCCACGAGGTAGCTCATGGCCATAGGCGACACCGCCGCCACCTGGGCGTCGAGCAGCGACAAGTCGATGTGCTGGCCCAGGCCCGACACCGTGTCGCGGTGGTAGAGCGCCGCCATGATGCCGATGGTGGCGTAGAAGCCGGCCGTCAAGTCCGACACCGGGTAGCCAGCACGCTGCGGGCCGGCGCCGGGCTGGCCATCGGGCACCCCCGTCACGCTCATCACCCCGCCCATGGCCTGGAAGATCAAGTCGTAGCCCGGCATCTGCGCATAAGGCCCGGTCTGGCCGAAGCCGGTGATCGAGCAATAGACCAAACGCGGGTTCAGCGCGCAGAGCGTGCTGTGGTCCAGCCCGTAACGCGCCAGGTCGCCGGTCTTGAAGTTCTCGACCAGCACATCGGACAGGGTGGCCAGGCGGCGGATCAGGTCCTGACCTTCGGGCTTGGCGATGTCGATGGTGATCGAGCGCTTGGCGCGGTTGGCCGACAGGTAGGTGGAGCGTTCATCGGTGTCCTGGCCGGCGCTGTCCTTCAGGCGCGCGCCCTGGTCGCGCACGTCGTCACCGCTGCCGGGCCGCTCGACCTTGATGACGTCGGCACCCAGGTCGCCCAGCAGTTGGGTGGCCCAGGGGCCGGACAGGATGCGACTCAAATCGAGCACCCGGATATTGGCCAGTTGGCCTTTGCCGCCGGCCGGCTTGTCAGCGGTTGGGGGGTTACCGGCCGGGTGCTCATGGGCCGCGTGTTCAAGGGCCGGCTTGTCGCCTGCATGCGCGCGGGTGTTCATGGCGGTCTCGTTTTCTGTTGACTGTGGCGATGGCAGCGATGCTACGTACTGATCGGTATCGATGCAATTGCGGCTTGCCTCTGGCCTGGGGCGATGGATTTACCCAGGTATCAGCGTTTTTCCGGGAAGGGTGTGCAGCCCGAATTGACGGCGCCACATACCGAATGGTATTGTCACTTTCGGGCTGGCAACAAGAAGCCCATAGCGCAGCCAGGCCGGCCGCCGATGGCCCATGGCCCCACTACTGGAGACCCCCTGATGAAACTGATTCGTACCTTGGTCGCGGCAGGCGCGCTGGGCCTGTCGCTGGCGGCCACCGCCCAGACCACCACACCGAACACCGTCAAGGTCGGGGTGATCCTGCCGCTGTCGGGCGGCGCGGGGCCGCAGGGTCAGCATGTGACCAACGCCATCCAGGTGATGGCGGCGATGATCAATGACGCCGGTGGTGTGCTGGGCCGCAAGATCGAGATCGTCTCGCGCGACGACGAATCAACCCCCGCGGTGGGCGTGTCGCGCGCCACCGAGCTGGCCAGCGCCGGCGTGGCGGTGGTGATCGAGGGCTGGAACAGCCCCGTCACGCTGGCGATGCAACCGGTGTTGTCGCGGGCCGGCGTGCTCGACATCACCGCCATCTCCAAGGCCGACGCCATCCTGTCGGGCGAGGGCAACCCGCTGGCCGTGCGCTTGAACAGCTCCAACTCGCAGGACGGCGCGGTGATTGGCAACTACATCGCCAACATCGCCAAGGCCAAGCGCATCGCCTTCCTGACCCAGAACGACGCCTACGGCAACGGCGCGCAGGCCTCGATCGAGGCTGAACTCAAGCGCTTGAACTGGGCCTACGAGAAGGTCGCCGAAGAGAAGTTTCCGTTCGCGCAGGCCGACTTTCGCGTCGCGATGACCAATGTGCAGGCCGCCAAGCCCGACCTGACCGTGGCCATCAACGCCAATGAAGGCCTGGGCATGCCGGCCACCATCCGCCAGGCGCGCCAGTCGCGGCTGCCGGGCAAGTTTGTCGCCGCCGTGGGCACGGTGGCACCCAGCGTGATCGAGGTCGCCGGTGACGCGGCCAACGGCCTGGTCGGCGCCGACATCTACTTCCCGGCGGTCGAACCGTTTGCCTCCAACCCGGCCAACCAGCGTTTTGTCGCCAAGAGCTTGGAGATTTTCAAGTACACCCCCGACAAGTTCATGGCGCTGGGCGCCACCGCGCTGCAGGTCTGGGCGATGGCGGCGAACGAGCTGAAGACACTCGACCGCGCGGCAATCGCCAAGCGCATCGCCTTCCTGACCCAGAACGAC
>JAYVDE010000369.1:0-4814 GCA_043749575.1 Burkholderiaceae bacterium
GGGCCGCTGCGCATCACGCTCGACCACGTGCTGCCCAACATCGCCAGCGTGCTGATCGTGCAGGCCACGATCTCGTTCGCCACCGCCATCCTGGCCGAGGCCGCGCTCAGCTACCTGGGCCTGGGCACCCAGCCGCCGCAGCCCAGCTGGGGCCGCATGCTCAACGAAGCGCAGACCATGTTGTTCCAGGCGCCGATGCTGGCGGTCTACCCCGGCGTGGCGATCGCGCTGAGCGTGCTGGGCCTCAACCTGATGGGCGACGGCCTGCGCGACCTGCTCGACCCGCGGCTGGCGCGCAGGCGCTGACAGCGCAGGCCTGAAAACCCCGTGTCGGCGTACAATGCCGAGTTCGATGCGTGGCGCTGCAAGCACAGTGTTCCGCCATCGACAGCTCGACGCCGTAGCTGTCTGCCCCAAGTGACCCCAAGCGACCCCATGTGGCCCCGATTGCCGCCGGGTGCTTGTGGTGGCTGGGTAAGGACAGGTCTGCCGCCCCACCATGCCAGGGGCCCCAGGCCGCCCGCCTCTCGCCATGAGACGGGCTTGGCGAGGCCGATATGTCAGGTGCTGTGCCGGCGGTTCGCCATCGGCACAGCGCCGGATTCCGATTCGAGGCGTGATGCCGGCCACTGGTGCCGGCGCCACGCCGACCTGAACTTTGCTGGAGATCCGCGCCCCATGGCCAAGGAAGAACTGATCGAGATGCAGGGCAAGGTGACTGAGGTCCTGCCCGACTCGCGTTACCGCGTCACGCTGGACAACGGCCACATGCTGATCGCCTACACCTCGGGCAAGATGCGCAAGCACCACATCCGCATCCTCGCGGGTGATGCGGTGTCGCTGGAGCTGTCGGCCTACGACCTGACCAAGGGTCGCATCACCTTCCGCCACATCGAACGCCGCGGCCCCGGCCCGGAAAACCGCGCCCGCTGAGCTTGGCGGCAGCACGCCTTGGTGTGCTGCGGTGAAGGCTCATATCGCATCGCGATGTGAAGGCGCCGCAGGCGCCGGCCGGAACCAATGATCTGACGGGCTGCAAGCCGGCAAGCACTTGAGCCCTGCAGTCTGGCGCTTGCTCAGAAGCTGGTTTTGCTGGTCACCAGAAACTGCATGCGCTGGATCGCGGGCGTGGTGCGCAGTGGGAAAGCCAGGTCGAGGTGCAGCGCATTGCCGAAGGCCGAGCGCGAACTGATGATGCGCAGGCCGAAGCCGGCATCGCCCAGCCAGCCGGGCTGGGCAAGGTTGGTGTTGGCGCCGCCCCAGGCGCGGCCGACATCGACAAACGCCGCGCCGCCGAAGCGGAACAGCCGCCACAGGTACAAGTCGGTGTAGTACCGCTCCTCGGCTGTGAACAAGACCCGCCGCGTCCCATTCTGATAGCGCAGCGGGTAGCCCCGCAGGCCGTTGTCGCCGCCCAGCATCAGGGCCTGGTTGACAGCGGGGTGGGTCAGCACGTCGGCTGACGCCGCGGCGTAGAACAGCCAACGCGGGCTCTGGGGCCGGTAGTAGTGCGTCTGGCCGCCCAGCTGCTGGCGTTGCACCTGACCGTCAGCGACCTGCCCGGCGATCTGGGCCGAGGCGATCAGCGTCTGGCCCGGCGCCGGCACGAAGCCACGGCTGATCGAGGCGGCGTACAGCAGTGCGTTCAAGCTCGACCCCAAAGCGGTAGACGCCAGGCCCAGCTGCGCCGTCGAGCTCAGGCCCAGCGCGAAGAACTCCGGTCGACCGATCAGGTTGCGGTTCACTTCCCGCTGGACACGGTCTTCGATCAACTCGTAGCGCACAAACGGGCCGACCCGCTTCTCGTTGATGGGCAACTGGGCCGGGGCGACCAGACCGGGCTCCAGCGCGTAAGCGTCGGCTTCGTGCCGCAGGCCCAGCGAGTAGCGGTGAACCCAGCCACCCGCCAGGCCCGACGACCAGCCACCGAAGGCCTCGGTCAGGTCCTGGCGGTGCCGGTACCGGCTCACCACCTCGCCGGCGTTGTACTGCGCGTCGATGCGGTCGTACTGGGCGACGCTGACGCCGGCGGCCCAGCGCGCATCCAGTGCGTAGAAGGGCCTGACGACGGCGGCGGCGTCGCTGCGGCCGTCGCTGTTGGTTGAGTGGCTGTAACTGGTCGACACCAGGCTGCCGAAGGTACGCTCGTTGGCGAACTGGAATTCGTTGCTCGATCGATCAACGCCGTTGCTGCGGCCAACGCTCATCGACATGCCGGTGCCGAGCAAGTTGTATTCCCGGATCTGCAGCCCACTTGAGTTTTCACCCCCGGCGCGACTGGCCTTGATGCCCAGGTCGAGCGACCAGGTGTCCCGGGTCACGACATCGAGGTCGACGACGCCGTCGCGGTAGGCCGTCGGCTTGAAGTCGACGTCGTAGAGATAGCGGTTGCCCAGCAGCAGGCGTTCGGTTTCGTCAATCAGGCGGGTCGAAACGCGCTCGCCCGACTTGAACAACAGCGTGCGCTCGATCACCTCGGGCCGGGTCCGGATGTGCAGCGCGTTGGCCCAGCGGAACAGCAGATAGTCCTCGCGGGGGTCGGCGGTGTCGAAAATCTGCCGGTTGACGATGCGTATTTTGCCGATGGTGGCACCGGCGGCTTCGAGTTCGGCCAGGGTCGGCAGGTCGGCGGCCGGCCCGGGGGCTGGCGCTGCTGCGGCCGATGCCGGCGGCGCTGGCACCGGCACGGCGGCCTGGGCCCAGGCCGCGCCGGCCACCACCAGGCTGGTGGCCAGCAACCCAGCGCCTGAGCAAAGCCCGCTCCAGCCTGCTGCCATCACCTTGCTGCGAAGCCCGAAGGCCTGTCGTTTGCCACCATCGATGCTCCCCATTGCGCGCCGGCCGAATCGCCCCCGCCGCAGCCCGGCGAAGCGGGATGGACGTGCCGAGGACTCACACGGCGAGTCTCGTCGATTTGCCCGCCGCCGCCGGGACGCCAACGCAGTGGGGCCGCAACGATGCCGCACAATCCTGCCATGCCCGCAAATGTCGAGATCAAGGCCCGCATTTCCAGTGTCGAAGCGCTGCTGCCGGTGGCCCGCGCACTGGGCGATGACGAGCACCCGCAGCTGATCCACCAGGACGACACCTTCTTCGCGGTGGCTAACGGCCGGCTCAAGCTGCGGGTGTTCGGCGACGGCTCGGGCGAGCTGATCCACTACCACCGCGCCGACGCCAGCGGCCCCAAGTTGTCGGACTACGTGCTGGCGCCGGTGGCCGAGCCCGAGACCCTGCGCGAGGCGCTGATCCGCGCCTGCGGCCTGCTGGGCCGGGTGCGCAAGGACCGCATTTTGGTGTTGGCGGGCGCCACCCGCATCCACCTCGACCGGGTCGAGGGTCTGGGCGACTTTCTCGAACTGGAGGTCACGCTGCAAGACGGCCAGGCCGAAGCCGAGGGCACCGCCCTGGCCCAGGATTTGATGGCGCGCCTGGGCGTGCACGCCGGGCAACTGGTCAGCGGCGCCTACCTCGACCTGCTGCGCGACCGGGCGGCCGGTGCAGCCCTGCCCACATGAGGCCGCGCCGCGCCGGGGGCGCAGGGCAGCGGGTGCAGCACGGCAGCACGCGCATCACGCCCATCACGCCCATCACGCACAGCCCACCGGCCTGCGGGTTGGCGGCGCTGCAGCGGCCTGGCCGCCGGTGAGCGGCGCGCCGCTGCTCGATGTGCAGCACCTGCGCGTCACGCTGCAGACGCCGCGTGGCCCGGCCGACGCCTTGCGTGGCATCTCGTTCACGCTGCAGCGTGGCCAGACGCTGGGGCTGATCGGCGAATCGGGCTGCGGCAAGAGCATCACCGCGCTGGCGCTGATGGGGCTGCTGCCCGACAGTGCCAGCGTCACCGGCTCGCTGCGCTTCGAGGGCCGTGAACTGGTCGGCCTGCCCGAGGCCGACTGGTGCCGGCTGCGTGGCAACCGCATGGCGATGGTCTTCCAGGAGCCGATGACCGCGCTGAACCCGCTGCACACCATCGGCCGGCAGATCGCCGAATCGCTGCGCCTGCACCGCGGGCTCGATGGCGCCAGCGCCCGCGCCGAGGCGCTGCGCTTGCTGCAGCGGGTGCAGCTGCCGCAGGCCGAGCGCCGGCTGGCGGCCTATCCGCACCAGCTGTCGGGCGGCCAGCGCCAGCGGGTGGTGATCGCCATCGCGCTGGCCTGCAGCCCCGACCTGCTGATCGCGGACGAACCCACCGCCGCGCTGGACGTGACGGTTCAACGCGAAGTGCTCGACCTGATCGCCGGGCTGGTGGCCGAAGATGGCATGGCGCTGCTGCTGATCAGCCACGACCTCGGCGTGATGGCCGAGAACGTGCAGCAGATGCTGGTGATGTACGGCGGCACGGTGGTCGAGAGCGGGCCTACCGCCGAAGTCTTCCACCACCTGGCCCACCCCTACACCCGGGGCCTGTTCGCCGCCCGGCCGCGGCTGGGGCTGCGCGCCAGTGCAGGTGCAGGTGCTGGCGGCCGCAGCCGCGCCCCCCGGCTGACGACCATCCCCGGCCGGGTACCCGAGTTGATCGACCTGCCCAGCGGCTGCGGTTTTGCCGACCGTTGCCCGCTGGTGATCGAGGCCTGCCGGCTGGCGCCACCGCCGGCGGTGGCCGTGGCGCCCGGCCATGCCGCGCGCTGCCTGCGGCTCGATGCGGCGCAGGGGCTGGTGTGAGCCCGCCGCGCAGCCCCAAGGGCGAATACGGTGGTGCGCAGCGCGAAGCCATTCCCGTGAGCGCGCCGCAGCAAGGCGGCGAGACGAACCCCGCGCCACAACAAGGCGGCGAGACGACCGCCCTGCTGCAGGTCGACGGCCTGGTCAAGCAC
>JAYVDE010000370.1:0-12511 GCA_043749575.1 Burkholderiaceae bacterium
GCCGGTGACGAGGTCAGCGCCAGCAGGCGCCAACGGCCACGCAGCAGTTGCAGCACCCGCAGGCCGATGTCACCGCAGCCCACCACCAACAGGCTGGGGTGGCGGCGCAGGGTGGCGGCGGGCAAGGTCATCAGGGGTAAAGGCGGGGGTAATGGCAGCAGCAGGGGCAGCGGGCACAATGGCGCGCCAGTTTACGTGCCACCTGGCGTGCCCTTTCGTGCCCTTTTTCTTGCCAATGCCTGCGGCCCGCCGCGCCCCGCCACCATGCGTCTTGCCGTCACCCTCACGCCCTCGGGCCGCGCCTTCGAGGTGCTGCGCGATGAAACCATCCTGGCAGCGGCCATTCGCCAGGGCGTCGGCCTGCCCTACGGCTGCAAAGACGGTGCCTGCGGATCGTGCAAAAGCCGCCTGATGTCTGGGCGTGTGCTGCACGGCGCGCACCAGTTGAAGGCGCTGAGCGTCGCCGAGGAAGACGCCGGCCTGCTGCTGACCTGCTGCGCCACGCCGCAGACCGATTGTGTGATCGAGGCCCGCAGCGTGCCCGGCGTCGGCGAATTTCCGGTGCTGAAGATGCCCACCCGGGTGTTGGCCATTGAACGTCCTGCGCCCGACGTGGCGGTGTTGCGCATGCAGCTGCCGGCCAACCAGCGTTTCCAGTACCACGCCGGTCAATATGTCGAATTCATCCTGCAGGGCGGTGCACGGCGCAGCTACTCGATGGCCAACGCGCCCGGCCGGGTCGGCAGCCCGCCGGCGATCGAACTGCACATCCGCCACCTGCCCGGCGGCCTGTTCACCGATGTCGCCTTCAGCACGCTGAAAGAAAAAGACATCCTGCGCATCGAGGGACCGTTCGGCAGCTTTTTGCTGCGCAACGAGACCAAGGACCAGGCCAAGCCGATCATCCTGCTGGCCTCGGGCACCGGCTTAGCGCCGATCAAGGCGTTGATCGAGCATTTGCGCGACAGCGCCAACCCGCGGCCGGCCACGCTGTACTGGGGCTGTCGCAGCCGCGTCGACCTCTACCTGCATGGCTGGGCCGAGCAATCCGCCGCCGAGATGCCGCAGCTGCGCTATGTGCCGGTGCTGTCCGAGCCCCGGCCCGAAGACGGCTGGGCCGGCCGCACCGGCCTGGTCCACCAGGCGGTGATGGCCGACTGGCCCGACCTGTCGGGTCACCAGGTCTATGCCTGCGGCGCGCCAGCCATGGTCGACGCCGCGCAGCGCGACTTCGTCGAACAGTGCGGCCTGCCGGACTATGAGTTTCTGGCCGACGCCTTCACGTCCGAGGCCGATAAACACCCCCGCTGAAACGCAGCGGCGGGCCGGCAACACCAGGCTTTGCCGCCGCTGCCAGTGCCACTGCCCCCCTGAACCCGCCACCACCATGACGCTTGCCCTCACCCGCCGCCCGCTGCTGCACGCCGCCCTGGCCCTGGCCGCCGCCCCGCTGGGCGCCTGGGCGCAGGGCGCCCGCCCGATCCGGCTGATCGTGCCCTACCCGCCCGGCGGCCCGCTCGACAGCGTGGCCCGTTTGCTGGCCGCCGCGGTGAAGGATTCACTGGGCACGGTGGTGGTCGACAACCGGCCCGGCGCCGGTGGCAACCTGGGCGCCGACCTGGTGGCCAAGGCCGCGCCCGACGGCCTGATGATCGTGATGGGCGCGGTGGCCACCCATGCCATCAACCCCTGGCTGTTTGGCAAGCTGCCCTACGACCCGGTGCGCGACTTCACGCCCATCACGCTGGTGGCGCAGGTGCCCAACGTGCTGGTGATGAACGCCGAGACCGCCCAGCGCCTGGGCATCCAGCGGCTGGCCGACCTGGTCAAGTTCGCCAAGCAGCATCCGGCCAAGTTGAACTACGGTTCGGGCGGCAACGGCAGCGCCGGCCATCTGGCGGGCGAGATGTTCAAGGCCCAGGCCGGGCTGTTCATGGTGCACATCCCATACGCCGGCGGCAACCCGGCGCAGCTGGCGCTGCTGGCCGGCCAGGTGGACCTGAATTTCGACAACCTGGCCAGCGCGGCGGCCAACATCAAATCCGGCAAGCTGCGGGCGTTGGCGGTGACCACCGCCGCCCGCTCGGCCGCCATGCCCGAGCTGCCGACCATCGCCGAGGCCGGCCGCAGCCTGGGCCTGGGCCAGTTCGACATCAGCACCTGGTTTGGCCTGTTCGGCCCAGCCGGCCTGCCGGTCGAGCTGACGGCACGGCTGAAAAAGGCCTTTGTCGCCGCGCTGGATGCGCCCGAAACCCAGGCCCGGATGGCGACGATGATGGCCACCCCAGCGCCCACCACACCCGAGCAGTTCGGTGCCTTCGTCAAGGCCGAGCTGGCCAAGTACGGCCCGGTGGTCAAGGCCTCGGGCGCCAAGGTTGACTGAAGATGTCCGCTGACGACGCGCACCAAACACGCAACCCGCTGCACGGCTTGACGCTGGAGCGCATCGTCACCGACCTGGCGGCGCATTACGGCTGGGCCGACCTTGGTGAGCGCATCACGCTGCGCTGTTTCACCAGCGACCACAGCGTGGCGTCGAGCCTGAAGTTCCTGCGCAAGACGCCGTGGGCGCGCGAGAAGGTGGAAAGCTTGTACCTGTTCATGCTGCGCGAGCAGCGCCGCGGATCACGCTGAGGCCGGTGCGGCGCCCGGCACGGCGCCAAGCCCTGCGCGGCGCGCCTGGCCCGGGCCACGCAGCGTTGGCAAATCACAGTGGCTGCAGCCGCTGCAACTCGTCCAGCGTGTTGGCGTTGGCGAACGCCGCCGCATCGTCAAACACCACCGTGGCGCAACGGTGGCCGCCGGTCCAGCGGTCGATCTTGCGCTGGCCACCCTGGGTGAAAGCGACCAGGCTTTCCATCAGCGTGCTCGCCATCAGGCAGAACACCGGCTGCACCTGCAGCTGACCGTCTTCGACCGTGGCGGCGATCGCCAGCTCGGCGTTTTCGGCGACCAGCGCAGCGGCCAGCCGGGCCACCAGGTCGAGCGGGAAGTTCGGTGTGTCGCAGGGCACGGTGACCAGGTAGGGCGTCTCGCAATGCTCCAGCCCGGCCAGGAAGCCGGCCAGCGGGCCGGGATAGTCCAGCAGCGCATCCGGCCAGACCGGCACGCCCATCGAGTCGTAGGCGCCCAGGTTGCGGTTGGCGTTGATCATCAGGTGGCCCACCTGCGGCTGCAGCCGCAGCATCGCGTGCAAGGCCAAGGGCAGGCCCTGGTGGTTTTGCAGGCCCTTGTCGACACCGCCCATGCGGCTGCCGCGCCCGCCGGCCAGGATCAGACCGGTGATGTGCTCGGGTTGGATGGGGTCGGGCTGGGCAGGATCGGCATGGACCGGGTCAGCGTGGATCGGCTCGGCCATGTTCAAGTCTCCAGCAGGTCGAAGGCCTGGGTTTCGACCTCGACAAAAGCCCTTGTGAAGACGGCCAGGGCGCGCCAGGTGGCTGCGCGCGGGTGGGCTTGCACGGCATCGCACAGCTTGGCCACCCAGGGCTGCAGGTGCTGGCGAAAGAAGCGGCGCTGCTGCTCCAGGTTGCACACCGCCACATCGTCACCGGCGATCAGGAAGCGCATCACCTCGAAGACGAAGCTGATGTGGTCCTCGGTCTCCAGCCGGTCGCCGTCGCGGTCCAGGCCCAGTGCGGCCAGGTCGGTGCGCAGCGCGACCAGCGGCTTTTCATTGAGAAAGCCGGTCAGGTAGAACGAGCTGTAGGCGAAGACCTCAGGCCGGCCGACACCGTGGAACAGCACCTCGTGCTCGGCCGCCGCGTCGGCCACGGTGGTGGCGCGCAGTGCGCCGACCAGCTCAGCCCAGGGCGCTTCCAGGTAGCCGCCGGGCTGCGGCGCCTGGGTGACGGCAATGCGGAACTGCTGCAGCAGCGCCTCGTCGGGCGGCGCCAGCCACAAGCCCGCCAACAGCCCGTAGAGCTCGGCGCGGGCCAGTTCGTCGCTGTCGTCGGCGGTGGTGAAGGTCAAGGCTTGTAGTCGGGGATCGGTCATGGTCGGCAAGTTCGAAGAGATCGATCAGGCGTGGCAACGGCAGCTCCACCGGCCCAACCCAGTAGACGCCGTGGAACCGGCTTCGCCGGGCCACTGGCGGCGCCCCTGAGGGGGCTGAAGCCGGACACAAACGGCGTGCCGTTTGTGCCTGCTGAAGGGTAGGGCCTCTGGCCCTGCGCGGCCTGCAAGGACGCCGAAGGCGCTTCGGGGGGGGGCTATAAGTCGGTGATGCGCACTTCATTCGGGTTGGTGTGGATGTCGATGACCCGGCAGTCACCGCACATCTTCAGCCGCTCAGCGGCCAGGCCCTGAAAGGCGCTGTGGCCGGCCAGCTTGGTGATCATGGCCTCGATCGCCCGCAGCGTGCCGAAGGGCTTGGCGCAGCGCACGCAGGCATAGGGCGCCACCTCGTGCAGCACTCGCGTGGCCTGGCGCGCCTTACCGCCGTCGGCCAGCCAGAGCCGGGGCGCCAGCGTCAGCGCCTGCTCGGGACAGGTGGTGACGCAGATACCGCACTGCACGCAGTTTTTCTCGATGAAGCGCAGCTGCGGCTTGTCGGGGTTGTCCTGCAGCGCAGCGGCCGGACAGGCGCCGACGCAGCTGAGGCACAGCGTGCAGGTGTCGGTGTTGACGACCAGGCTGCCGAAGGGCGCGCCGGCGGCGGGCAGCGCGATCTCGTCCATCGGCTGCGGCGCCTGCGCCAGCAAGTGGGCTATCGCCAGATCCAGCGTGCCCCGCTTGTCGGCCTGCACGGCAAACGCGGCGGCGCGGGCGACCCCCTGCGCCGGCGGGGCGCGCAGCGCGGCATCCAGCGCCGGCAGATCGCCGGCGTCGCGGGCCTCGATCAGCAAGAAATGCTCGCCCGCGTAGCCCAGACCGGTGAGGATGGCCTGAGCCACCGCCATCTGCTCGGCCAGCGCCGCGCGGTACTCGGGCGCTTCTTCGTCGGTCAGCAGCAGCCAGACCTGGCGCGCACCTTGGGCAATCGCCGCCAGCCACAAGTCCATGCCGACACTGGCGGTGTGCCACAGCGCCACCGGCAACACCCGCGCGGGCACGCCGTGGATCGTCGTGTTTGCCGTGTTTGCCGTGTTTGCCGCGCCCGCCGGCCGGCGCTTCTGCACGCTGGCAGCACGGCCCAGGGCATCGACCAGGCGGCTGCCCGCGCCCTGGCTGTGCAGCAGCAGCGCGGCATCGCGGCCGCCGGCCTGGGCGTAGGCGGTCAGCAGGGTGCGCAAGCGCTTGCCCTGGTCGACCGGGCCGGGGTAGGCAAAGCCCATCGCCCCGCTGGGGCACACCGTGCTGCAAGCGCCGCAGCCCACACACAGGTGCGGGTTGACGACCACGCCGCCGCCCTGCCCTGCCGGCGCGGTGGGCGTCGGCAAGCCCGGTATCGGGCCCCGGCTCTTGCCCAGGGCCTTGCCCTTGAGCGACGCATCGCTGCGGATGGCCTGCGCGGAGCAGACGTCGATGCAGGCAGTGCAGCCGATCTGTTGGTTGCGGCTGTGGGCGCACAGGTTCTGGCGGTAGCTGAAGAAGCGCGGCTTCTCGAACTCGCCCACACGTTCGCGCAGGTCCAGCACGGCGGCCATCAGCCCGCGCGGGTCGCTGCCCACGTGCCAATAACCCTGCGGCGGCTGGTGCTGGGCGAAATGCGGCTGCTCGCGCAGGTCGAGCACCAGGTCGAAGCGCTCGTCGACCGTTTGCGGCGCGCGCTGGAAGTCGATCGCGCCCGCCGCTTCGCAGACCCGCACGCAGTCGCGGTGGCTCTTGCAGGCCGTCAAGTCGACTTGGTAACTGAAGTCGATCGCGCCTTCTGGGCAGGCGTCGATGCAGGCATTGCAGCGGGTGCACAGGTCGAGGTCGATCGGGTTCTGGCTCTGCCATTGCACCTCGAAGGCGCCCAGCCAGCCGCTCAGTTTGGTCAAGCGGCCGTTGAAAACCGCATGGGAGTGGCCTTGGGCCAGCGCACCGCCGGGCCGGTCGACCAGCAGGCTCACCTCGAGCTTATCGGCCAGCAGCGCTGCGGCGTGCTCGGCCGCGTCGGCGCCGCCGATTACCAGGCAGCGGCCGGCCGAGCGGTAGCTGACAGTGCCCACCGGGTCGGCGTCGGGCAGTTGTGCGGCGGCGATCAGCGCGGCGAGTTTCGGCGTGGCCTGGGCGGCGTCGCGCGACCAGCCGCCGGTCTCGCGGATATTGACGAAGTGGATCGGCCGCACGGTTTCGGGCGCGGCGCCCTCGGTCTGGCCGTTCAGCTCGACAAAAAGCCGGCTTTCCTGGGTGCAGGCCACCAACAGCGGCTCGGCCCGCTCGCCGGTGCTGATGGCCGCGCGCTGAAACGCCGACGCCTCGCGGCGGCACAGCCCGCTGTGGGCCTCGGTGATGCCTTCAGTGCTGGCGCCCGGCGTGCGGGCCAGCGCCTGGGCCAGGGCCGGCCGGTCCAGCGGCATCGTGCGGTTGCAGTCGCAAAGCAGCGTCTTCATGGGGGATGGGCTTCGGTGGGGGCAGGGTTTCAGACAGGTCGGGGATGGCGTCGATGGGCGGCACGGCGGCCTCGTGCGCCGGCAGTGCCGGGTCAGCGGCAGCGTCCGCCGGCAATGCCGGATCAGGCGCCCCGTCCGCAGGCAGCGCCGGATGGGCGGCAGCCACCGGCACGACCGACGAGGGCGCTGGATCGTCGGCAAACAGGCCCAGCGCATGCGACTGCGCCATTTGCCGAAGCATGCCTGCGGGCAGCGGGTCGGGCTTGCCGTAGTCGTCGATGTAGGTGTCCAGCCCGTCCATGATGTTGAAGTGCGGGTTGGTGAAGAGCTTCTTCAGCGCCGCGTTCTTGACGCCACGGTCGACGCCGGGCGCCACGAAGCGGGCGTAATCGGACTCGGCCGTCAGCGCGGCCACGTCGGCCAACGTGGGCGGCGGTGCGGCGGCGGGCGGCGCGGTTTCTGGCTGAACCGCTGGCGCATCGGCCGGCACGCCGGGCCGCGGCAGCACGGCAGGCCGCAAGGCCCCGGGTTCGGCTCGTGCCACCGGGATGCCTGCTGGGGCGACTGGGGCCGCCGGGGCCGCCAGTACCTCCGGTTCTGCCACCACCGCACCCTGTCGCACCAGCCCCTTGCGGCGCGACCAGCGCGACAGGAAGCCGCCGTCGTCGTGGTCTTGCTCGTAGCCCTTGGCCATCTGCGGCACCGCGCTCAGCGCTCGCCGGGCCGCTTGAACGACGCCGGCCGGCGCCGCTGCTTGGGCTCGGGCTTGTAGTGCTCGTCGACAAAGGCCTGCAGCCAGCCACACAGTTCGTCGGGCAGCGGCAGGTTGTCCACCCGCTCCTGCGCGTCGAGCAGGCGGCCGGCCTCGTTGTAGGACAGCGTGACCAGTTCGGGCACCGCGCGCGACGGGTCTTCATCGTCGATGCGCCACATCACGAACCACACCGGCGCGCCCGATGTGAGGTTCAGGTAGTAGCCCTCGGCCTCGTCGCGGTGCAACGTGACACCCAGGCCGGGATACAGCGTTTGCATCAACAAGCCGTCGTCGCGCAAGGGCCGCGGCGCGTCGCCGAACCCGCCCTCGTCGACCAGCACCTCGGCCACGCGGAAGCGCCAATCCTCCCAGGCATTGGGCTGTTTCTGGCGTTCGATCACCACCGCCACCGGACAATAGGGCCGCTGCTGCATAGGGCGCTCAGTCTACGGGCCGGACCTGCGACAGGTTGTCGCGATGAGCAGACCAAGCCGTGTGCGAGGGTTTGTCCGGATCAGCCCGCCGCGGACGTGGCGGCGGGCAGGGACACGGCCGCAGACACCGCGGGCGCCGCGGCCTCGGGCTCGGTCAACAGCAGCACCCGCATCACCGCACCGGGGCCGTCGCCCGCGGGCCGGTTGCCGGCGCGGATGTCGCCGCCGTAACGCTCGACCAGGCTGCGGCTGATCCACAGGCCCAGGCCGGTGCCGTCCTTCTTGCGGGTGACAAATGGCTGAAACAGCGCGCGGATCAACTCGTCGGACAGCCCTGGCCCGGTGTCGGCCACCTCGATGCAGACGCCCGGCCGGCCCTGGTCGTCGGCCCAGTCATGCGTGCGCAGTGTCAGCCGGCCACCATCGGGCATGGCATGGATGGCGTTGACCAGCAGGTTGACCAGCACTTGCTGCAGCTCTTGCCGGTTGATGCCGGCCGGCCGGCTGGCGCGCAGCTCGCGCTCGATGCTGATGCGGGTGCGCGACAGCAGATGGCCGGTCAGCACCAGGCAGTCTTCCAGCGCGCGGCCGGTGTCCACGGGCTCGACATAGCCCGCAAACTCGTTGGGCCGGGCGAATTGCAGCAACTGGGTGACGATCAGCCGCATGCGCTCGATCTGCTGGTCGACCAGCTTCAGCTCGGCCTGCACCCGCTGCGCGTCCGGGCCCAGCAGTTCACGCGCCAGGTCGAGGTTGCCCTGGATCACCGCGATCGGGTTGTTGACCTCGTGCGCGATGCTGGCGGTCAGCTGGCCCACCGCGGCCATCTTCTCTGAGCGCAGCAACTGGGCCTGGGCGGCCTGCAGATCGCGGGTGCGTTCTTCCAGCGCCGCGGTGCGCTGGGCCACCTTGTGGTCAAGCTCGGTGTTCCAGCGCTGCAGCGCGGCGGTCTTGTCGGCGAGGGTGTCGAGCAGGTGGTCGAGGTGGCCGGCCAGCGCGCCGATCTCGTCGCCGCTGTCGACCCGGCCGACGCGCGCGGCCAGCGCCCCGCCTTCAACCCGCTGCATGGTCTGGGCCATCTGCTCGAGCGGGCGGAAGATCCGCCGCGCCCAGCGGGCAGACCACACCGCGGCCAGCAGCATGACGCCGAAGAACACCGCACCGATGCCGGCCAGCACGCCGTACTTCAAGTGGGTGTAAGGCCGCTCCAGGTAGCCGACGTAGAGCATGCCCACCCGCTGGCCGCTGGCATCGCGCAGCGGCTGGTAGGCCGACACGTACCAGTCGCTGACGACAAAGGCGCGGTCCAGCCAGGTCTCGCCGCGGCCCAGCACGGCATCGCGCACGGCCATCGACACGCGGGTGCCGATGGCCCGCTGCTCGCCGCTGCGGCGCTCGGCCGCGGTGCTGCCCGCCAATGCGGCCGATGCCGGCACATTGCCGGCGTCATGGCCCGCAAACAGGCGCACGTTGGTCGAGATCCGCACGTCGTCCAGGAACAGCGTGGCGGTGCCCTGGCTGCCGAAAGGCAAGGCGCCTTCCGGGTACACGATCTGATTGATGTGGTCGATGAAGGGCAGGTTGCGGTTGAGCAGCATGCCGGCCTGCACATGGGCCAGCAGACGGCCGTCGGCCGCGCGCACCGGCGCGGCGGCCAGCACCACCATCGCCCGCTCTTCGTGGCTGCGCTGGGTCGGCTGGGCGTTGCGGGTCGGCACCAGCGGCACCGCCACGCGCTCGCGCAGCGCTGTCGACAGCAGGCCCTGCTCGGCCGGTTGCAGCACCGCCACCGTGGCGATGGTGCGGTCGGCGACGGCGCCCGCCGGCCCGCTCGTGTGCAACACCAGCGGCGGCACAGCGTCGGCGGCGATGTCGACATCGGCCAGCAGCAGCCGGCCCTGGGCATCACGCAGGTTGATGAAGTCCAGCCCCTCGCGGGCCTTGTAGCGCAGCAGCAGCGCCTGCAGCGCTGGGCGGTCAAGTGGCCCGGGGCCGGCCAGCGCCCGGTGCAGCGCGGTGGAATCGGCCACCGCGCCGGTGCTGGCCGCCACCTCGCCCAGCACCCGCTCGACGTAGCCGTTCGCCACCGCCAGGTCGGACTGCACCTTGGTGATCAGCAAGCGGTCCAGCGCGGCGTTGCCCCAGACCAGCAACACCACGCCCAGCAGCGGCAGCACCACCACCAGCGGCAGCAGCACCATCGCCAGCAATTTGCGCCGGATCGGCCAGGTGATCACGCTGACCCCGCGCCCGCCGGGGATGGCGGGCTGTGCCCCGGCGAGGTACAGGCGGGTTGGGCGGGTTGGGCGGGTTGGGCGGGCTGAGCCCGGACGCCGCCGGTCATTCTGGCTGGCCCCATTCGGCGACGCGCCGCTCCAGCGTGCGGCGCGAGATGCCCAGCAGCTGCGCGGCGCGGGTCTTGTCACCGCCTTCGCGGTCGAGCACGGCCAGGATGTGCCGCTTTTCCAGCGTGTGCAGGTCGGTGGTGGCCGGTGCGCCCAGGCTGTGGCCCGCGCGCTGCGCCGGGTTGCCGCCTTGGCGCGCCAGGCCCTGGTAGAGCGCCGACACGTTGAGCGCGCCCAGGATCAACGAGCGCTCGATCAGGTTGCGCAACTCGCGCACGTTGCCGGGCCAGTCGTACTGCTGCAGGTAGACCAGCTCGTCGGCGGTCACCTCGATAGCCGGCACCCCCAGCCGCGGCGCCAGCGTGCTGATGAAGTGCGCCACCAGCGCGGCCATGTCTTCCTTGTGCGCCCTCAGCGGCGGCAGGTTGATCTCGACCACCTGCAGCCGGTAGTACAAATCCTTGCGGAAGCGGCCCGCCGCCACTTCGTCGGCCAACCGGCGGTTGGTGGCGGCGACGATGCGCACATCGACCGGGATCTCCTGCTCGCTGCCCAGCGGGCGGATACGGCGTTCTTCCAGCACCCGCAGCAGCGTGGCCTGCTGCGGCAGCGGCAATTCGCCCACCTCGTCGAGGAACAGCGTGCCGCCCTGGGCATAGACAAACAGGCCGTCGCGGCCCTTCCTGGCACCGCTGCCCGCATCGCCTCGCGGGGTGGCTTGCGGCGCTTGGGCCTGGCCGAACAGCTCGCTGTCGATCAGGTCGGGCGACATCGTGGCGCAGTTCACCGGCACAAACGGCCCCCCCGCGCGTTGGCTGTTGCGGTGCAGGGCCAGCGCGGCCAGCTCTTTGCCGGTGCCCGATTCACCGCTGAGCAGCACCGTGCTGTCGACCGCGGCCACCCGCTGCAGCGCCGCCTGCAGGCCCTTGATGGCGATCGACGGGCCGACCAGGCCGTCGCCGACCGGCATGCGCTGCGACAGCGCCCGGCGCAGCACCCAGTTTTCGCGCCGCAGCAGCGCACGCTCCAGGCCCTGGCGCAGCGCGTTGAGGATCTGCGTCACCCGGAACGGCTTCAGCAGAAAGTCACTGGCACCGGCGCGCAGCGCCTCGATCGCCGTGTCCAAGTCGGCAAAGGCGGTGATCAGCACCACCTCGCCGGCGAAGCCGCGCTCGCGCAACTGCTTCAGCCAGGTGATGCCGCTGATGCCGGGCAAGGCAATGTCGAGCACCACCAGGTCGAAGCGGTGGCGGCGCACCAGTTCGTCGGCCGCCTCGGCGGTGTCGGCACTGAACACCTGGCCGACCCGGGTCGTCAGGGTCTTGACCAGGAAATTGCGCATGCCGGGCTCGTCGTCGACCACCAGTACGGTGGCCAGCGGCCAACGGTCAACGGGCAGCGGCAAGGATTCGGCGGGCAGCGACATCGGCGGCGATCCAGGGCGGTGATGCAACAGCTGCGGATTGTAAGAAGGACTCGGCCGTCGCTGGCGACGGCACGACCCCTTGGACGACAAGCTGTCGGCGCCAGGCGGCGGATCGCGACAACTTGTCGCCAATCCATCCGGGCACCTCCGAATAGCCATCGGCTTGACGCCGGTCCCTAATCTGACACGCCCATGAAGCTCACTTCATGGGCCGCCTCGCATGGAGACCTCGATGAGCCTCAACAAAACCCCCCTGTCGCGCCGCCGCCTGTTTGCTGGCGCCGGCACTGCCGGCGCGCTTGCCGCCGCCGCCGCCGTGTTGCCGCTGCAGCGCGAGGCCACCCCGCTGGCCGCCGCCACGCCGAAACCGGCACCCGAAGCCGGCGGGGGCTACCAGCTCACCGCCCACGTCCAGCAGTACTACCAGACCACCAAGGTCTGAGCGCGGAGGCCCCATGTTGCTGACCCGAAAATCCGCCACCCCCTCGTCGCCCCACGCCGCCGCCTCCAGCCTGGTGGCCGGCCTCGGCCGGGGCATGGCGCGCGCCATCCCCACGATGGACCGTCGCGCCTTCCTGCGCCGATCGGGCCTTGGCGTGGGCGCCGGCATCGCCGTGTCGCAGTTGCTGATGGTCAAGAAGGCGCAAGCCGCTGACGCCGCCAAAGCGGCCGACGGTGCGGCGAAGAAGATCGAAGTCAAGCGCACCGTGTGTGGTCATTGTTCGGTTGGCTGCGCGGTGGATGCGGTGGTCGAGAACGGCATCTGGGTGCGTCAGGAGCCGGTGTTCGACTCGCCCATCAACCTGGGCGCGCACTGCGCCAAGGGCGCGTCGCTGCGCGAACACGGCCATGGTGAATACCGGCTCAAGTACCCGATGAAACTGGTCGGCGGCAAATACCAGCGCATCTCCTGGGAGCAGGCGCTCAACGAGATCAGCGCCCGGATGCTCGAGCTGCGCAAGGCCAGCGGCCCCGATTCGATCTTCGTCGTCGGCTCCAGCAAACACAACAACGAGCAGGCTTACCTGCTGCGCAAGTGGGTCAGCTTCTGGGGCAGCAACAACACCGACCAC
>JAYVDE010000371.1:0-12475 GCA_043749575.1 Burkholderiaceae bacterium
CGGCCATCAGCAAGAACGAGCCCATGCTGGCGGCCATGCCCATGCACAGCGTGGAGACATCGGGCTTGATGAAATTCATCGTGTCGTAAATCGACAAGCCGGCCGACACGCTGCCGCCGGGCGAGTTGATGTACAGAAAGATGTCCTTGTCGGGGTTCTCGCTCTCCAGGAACAACATCTGCGCGACCACCAGGTTGGCCGTCTGGTCATTGACCGGGCCGACCAGGAACACGATGCGTTCACGCAGCAGGCGGCTGTAGATGTCGTAGGCGCGCTCGCCACGGCCTGAAGTCTCGATGACGATGGGCACCATGCCCAAGGCTTGCGTATCCATTGCACTCATGAAGATCCTCAAATTTGTATGACCAACGAGATTATGGCCCCCCGATCAAGGGCTTGCAGGCGATGAAAAACGGGGCGCAGACCGGTCAGTCGTGCGCCCCGCTTTTGGCCGCCGCTGAGCGGGCGCTGGGCAGCCGCTGAGCGCTTGCTGCACGGCTCGGCGAGGCTGCGCAGCCGGTCTCAGGCCGTCATCAGCTCGTCGAAGGGCAGTGCCTTGTCGTTGATCTTGACCAGGCTCAGCACATGCTGGGTGACGTTGTTCTCGATCACCACCGCTTCGACCTCGGCCATGCGCTGGCGGTCTGACAGGTACCAGCGCATCACATCGCCGGGCTTTTCGTAGCTTTGCGACAGTTCTTCGATATGGGCTTGCAGTTGGTCGGGCTTGGCTTGCAGGTTGTGGCTGCGCACCAGCTCGGCCACCACCAGACCCAGGCGCACACGGCGCTCGGCTTGCGGCTGGAAGATCTCGTTGGGGATCGGTGCCTTGTCGAAATCCTTGACGCCACGCTGCTTCAGGTCTTCACGGGCACTGGCGACCAGGCGATCGAGCTCGTTGTCGACCAGGGCCTTGGGGATGTCGAGCTCGGCGACCTTGACCAGTGCGTCCATCGCCGCGGCCTTGTTGCGCGACAGGATGCGAAACTTGACTTCGCGCTCGAGGTTCTTCTTGACATCGGCGCGCAGGCCGTCGTTGCTGCCGTCGGCGATGCCCAGCGACTTGACGAAGGGCTCGTCCAGCTCGGGCAGGTTTTGCACCTCGATCTTCTTGATCGTGACCAGGAAGTCGGCTTCCTTGCCGGCGACGTCCTTGCCGTGGTATTCCTCGGGGAACTGCAGCGGGAAGGTCTTGTTGTCGCCGACCTTCATGCCGCGCACGGCCTTGTCGAACTGCTCCAGCATCTGGCCTTCGCCGATGATGAACTGGAAGGCCTCGGCCTTGCCACCCGAAAACGGCTCGCCGTCGATCTTGCCTTCGAAGTCGATGGTGACGCGGTCAGTCTCGGCAGCGCCTTCGACCGCCGGGCGCTGGGCGAAGGTGCGGCGCTGCTTGCGCAAGATGTCGATGGTGCGGTCGATCGCCGCGTCGGTGACATCGCTGCTGACGCGGTCAACTTCCACCGCGGCCAGATCACCGAGCTTGACCTCGGGGTAAACCTCGAAGGTGGCGTCGAAGGCCAGCTGGCCTTCCGGTGATTCGTCCTTCGGCGTCACGCGCGGAATACCGGCGACGCGCAGCTGCGCTTCATTGGCGGCGCTGGCGAAGGCCTGGCCGATCTTGTCGTTCATGACCTCGTTTTGCACCGAATAGCCGTAGCGCTGGGCGACCACCGACATCGGCACCTTGCCGGGGCGGAAGCCGTCGGCCTTGACGGTGCGCGCCAGCTTTTTCAGCCGGGTTTCGATCTCGCCATTGAGGTCGGTGGCCGGGATCAGCAAGGTGATCCGGCGTTCGAGCTTTTCGAGGGTTTCAACAGTCACAGCCATGATGGGACTCACAGAAAAAGGGGTCTGGTGCGCGGGGCCGGACTCGAACCGGCACGCCCGTGAAGGCGTCAGGACCTAAACCTGGTGCGTCTACCGATTTCGCCACCCGCGCGGGTTGTCTCTCTTGCCTGCGGCCCGTAACGCCCGGAACCCCAGATCAACCCGGCATTCTAGCCGGCCGCTGGCAAGCCCTGTCGATCGGCCGGCGGCTGGATGCGGAACCAAGCCGCGTACATCGCCGGCAGCGCCAGCAGCGTGAGCACGGTGGCCACCACCAGGCCGCCCATGATGGCCACCGCCATCGGGCCCCAGAACACGCTGCGGGTCAGCGGGATCATCGCCAGCACCGCCGCCGCGGCCGTCAGCACAATGGGGCGGAACCGCCGCACGGCGGCCTCGACGATGGCGTCCCAGGCCGGCAGGCCGCGGGCCCGATCCTGCTCGATCTGGTCGATCAGGATCACCGAGTTGCGCATGATCATGCCCATCAGCGCGATGACGCCCAGCAAGGCGACGAAGCCAAACGGCCGGTTGAAGTTCAGCAGCGCGCCGGCCACGCCGGCAATGCCCAGCGGGCCGGTCAAGAACACCAGCATCGCTCGCGAGAAGCTGTGCAGCTGCAGCATCAGCAGCGTGAAGATGATGAAAGCATCACCGGCACGCCGGCGACGATGGCACCCTGGCCCTTGCTGCTTTGTTTCTGTGCGCCGGCGATGCGGATGTCGTCGTCGGGTGGCAACTGAACCTTCAACGCGGCCACCTGCGGCCACACGGCGTTGGTCACCGTGGCGCCCTGCAGACCTTCGGCCACATCGGCCTGCACGGTGATGGCGAACTTGCGGCCCTCGCGCCACAGCACACCGGGCTCCCAGCCGACCTCGATGCGGGCGATCTGGGCCAGCGGAATCGCCCGGCCGCTGCTGGTGGGCACGTAGGCATTGCCCAGGTCGGTCATCAACTTGCGGTCTTGCAGCGGCTGGTGCAGCACGATGTCGACCAGCTTGTCGCCCTCACAGTACTGGCCGACCGTGACCCCGCTCAAGCCCGACCGGGAGGTCTGGGCGATCACCTGGCTGGTGACGCCCAGGGTCCACGCCTTGTCCTGGTCGATCAACAGCTTGAGCGCCTTGACCTGCTCATTCCAGTTGTCGTTGACACCCCGGCTGCCGGGGTGGGCCCGCAGGATCTCCTTGACCTGGTCGGCGGTTTTGCGCACCCGCTGGGCATCACTGCCCATGACGCGGAACTGCACCGGGTAGTCGACCGGCGGGCCGTTGGGCAGCACCTTGACCCGCGTGCGGGCCTCGCCGAACTCACTGGCCAGCAGCGCCGGCAGGCGCGCCCGCAATTGTTCGCGGGTCGCCAGGTCCTTGGGCTGCAAGATGGTCTGGCTGACGTTGCTCTGCGGAGAGATCTGGTTGAGCGGCAGGTAGAAACGCGGCACACCACTGCCGATCCAGCTGGTCACGCTCTCCAGGCCGGGCTCATCAAGCATGCGGGCCTCGAAACGCTGCGCCAGCGCCTCGCTCTCGCGCTGGGTGCTGCCCTCGGGCAGCCACAGGTCGACCAGGAACTCGGGCCGGCTCGAATCGGGAAAAAACTGTTGCTGCACCTGGCCCAGCGCGAAGATGCCGCCGCCGAACAGCGCCAGCGTGACGGCGTGATCCAGCGTTGGCGCACGCAGGCATCCACCATCTTGCGAAACCGGTTGTAGAACGGCGTGTCGAACAGCTCATGCGTCTGGCCGGCCACTTGCGGGCGGGTATGCCGCAGCCAGGCCCCCAGGTAGCGCACGAAGTAGACCGACACGATCCACGAGATGACCAAGGCAGCCGAAGTGACCGCGAAGATCGCGAAGGTATATTCACCGGTCACCGACTTGGCCATGCTGATCGGCAAAAAGCCGGCGGCGGTGATCAGCGTTCCGGTCAGCATCGGCATCGAGGTCACGTCGTAGGCGTAGGTCGCCGCGGTCATCTTGTCGTAGCCCTCTTCGAGTCTGCGGACCATCATCTCGACCGCGATGATCGCGTCGTCGACCAGCAGGCCCAGCGCGATGATCAGCGAGCCCAGCGATATCTTGTGCAGCCCGACACCCCAGTAGTACATGGTGATGAAGGTGATCGCCAGCACCAGCGGGATGGTGATGCCGACCACCAGACCGGGCCAGATGTCGATGCGAAAGCGCCACGAACCCGGCTGCTTGTGCAGGCCCAGGCTGATGAAGCTGACCGCCAACACCACCACCACGGCCTCGATCAGCACCTTGACGAACTCGGTCACCGAGCGCGACACCGCCGCCGGCTGATCCTGCACCCGCGACAGCGTGATGCCGGCCGGCAGCTCGGCACGGATCGCATCCAGCTGGCTGCGCAGCGCCTGGTCCAGCGCCACGATGTCGCCGCCCCGGGCCATGGCCACGCCCAGCGCGATCACCGCCTGGCCCTGGTGGCGCACCTGGACCGCCGGTGGGTCGATCACGCCGCGCTGAATGTCAGCAAGGTCGGCCAACTGCAGGCTGCTGGCCTGGCCGGTGGCCGGGTTGACCGCGCGGATCGGGAACCGCCGGACATCGTCGACCGAGCGGAACGCCCCGCCCACCCGCACCTGCAGGTTCTGCGTGCCGGTGTCGAGCAGGCCGGCGCCCTCCACCGCGTTCTGCGCGGCCAACTGGCCCAGCACCTGGTTCAGGTCCAGGCCCAGCTGGGCCAGCCGCTTCTGCGAGATCTCAACGAAGATCTTCTCGGCCTGGGCGCCGAACACCTCGACCTTGGCCACGTCAGGCACGCGCAGCAGGGTTGAACGCACTTTCTCGGCGAAGACCCGCAGTTCCTCGTCACTGAAACCGTCGGCCGACAGCGCAAAGATCGAGCCGTAGACATCACCAAAATCATCGTTGAACACCGGGCCGAGCACGCCCTGCGGCAAGGTGTTGCGCATGTCGGCGACCCGCTTGCGCACCTGGTACCAGCTGTTGGCCACCTCCTTGGGTGGCGTGCTGTCCTTCAATTCGGGGATGGTGAACGACTCGCCGGGCAAGGTGTAGCTGCGGATGGTGTCGGCATGCGGCACCTCTTGCAGCGTGCGCTCGATCTTGTCGGTGACTTGCTCGGCGATTTCCTGCGCGGTGGCGCCGGGCCAAAACGCCTGCACCACCATCGCGCGGAAGGTGAACGGCGGGTCTTCGTCCTGGCCCAGCTGGAAGTAGGCGGCCACGCCCAGCAGCGGCAACACCACCATCAGGTAGCGGGTCAGTGCGGGGTGCTCAAGCGCCCAGCGCGAGATGTTGAAGCGTGAGCGGGTGTGCCCCGGGGTCGGTGATGCAGCCATGGGTTGCGGTCTCCGGCGCCGGTCAGCGTGGGGCGGTTGAGGCGGCGGCGGGTGGGGCCACAACCGGTGCCCCGGCCGCACCGGGCTCGGCGTACAAGCGCACTTGCTGGCCCGCTGTCAGCGTGTGCACACCGGCGGTCACCACGCGCAGGCCGTTGGCCAGGCCGGCGCCCACCAGCACCAGGTTGCCTTCGGCCCCCAGCACGGCGACGGCCTGGGCACGCACCGTCAAGGTGACCGGATCGACCACCCAGACCTGGGACTTGCCGCCTTGTTCAACCACCGCCGGCAGCGGCAGCTTGAAGACGCCGGCCACGGCCGGGGCGTCGATCAGCACGGTGGCGGCCTGGCCCAGGCGCAAACCGGTGCGGCCGATGTCGGCCTTGACCAGAAAAGTGCGGGTCATCGGATCGGCCGCCGCGGCCACCTCACGCACCGTAGCGGGCAGTGTTGCATCGCTGCCCCAGGGCCGCATCCGCACTGCACCGGGTTTGTCCAGCAGCGCGCGCAAGGCGGGCAAGCGGTCTTCGGACACGCTGAACACCGCATCGCGCGGGCCATCCGGCGCCAGCCGCACCACCGGCGCGCTGGCGGCGAGCACGGCACCGGGTTCGGCGTCGACGGCGGTGACCACGCCCGACACATCGGCCACCAACACGGCGTATGCGGCCTGGTTGCCCTGCACGCTGGCCTGGGCCCGGGCCTGCTCGGCCTGGGCCCGGCTGGCTTTCAGGCTGGCCTCGCGGCGATCGAGCTCCAGCCCGCTGATGAAACCCTGGTCGCGCAGCTCCTTGTAACGCTTGTATTCGGCCTCGCTCAGCGCCAACTGGCTGTCGGCCGCGCTGACCGTGGCACGGGCTGCATCCTGACCCAGCTTGAAATCGCTGGCATCGAGCTGGGCCAGCACCTGGCCGGCCTTGACCACATCGCCGACGTTGACGGGGCGGCGCACCAACTTGCCACTGACCCGAAACGACAGCCGCGATTCGGTGCGGGCGCGGATGTCGGCGGCGTATTCGCTCTGCAGCGCCGTCACGCCGGACTGCAGCACCAGCGAGCGCACCGCGCGAACGGGCGGCGCGGGCGGCGGGCTGCAGGCCATCAGCACCGGCACCATCAACAAGGGCAACAAGTAAAAACGCATGGCGACAAAACCCAAAAATGGCGCGCCGGCACCGGCCGTAACCACGTTAATGACTGAATGGTCAGTCATATAGGAGCCGATCCGCCCCTCTGTCAATTGCCCGGTCAATCGCCCCGTCAATCGCCCCGTCAATCGACCCGCCAATCGACCTGATGGCCCTTTGATGGCGGCCGGCTGTAAGGCCGCAAGATCCTCTCGAGACCACGCTGCCCTGACCCCAGTGGCCCGGCAGCGGACAATTGCCAGGTGAGCATCGACCACTATGAGAACTTTCCGGTAGCCAGCTGGCTGTGCCCGGCAGCCCTGCGCGGGGCGGTGACAGCGATCTACCACTTCGCACGCACAGCAGACGACATCGCCGACGAAGGCAACGCAGCGCCCGAACAGCGGCAGGCCGATCTGGCACGCTACCGGCTGGGGCTGCAGGCGGCGGCGGCCGGCGCACCGTTGGACGGTGCCTGGCCCGCTGTCTTCCGCCCGCTGGCCGCGGCGATCAGCCGCCACCAGTTGCCGGTACACCTGCTCGACGACCTGCTCGACGCCTTCTTGCAGGACACCGGCAACCCGCGCCACGCCAACCGGGCGCAGTTGCTCGACTACTGCACCCGCTCGGCCAACCCGATCGGCCGGCTGATGCTGCACCTGGCCGGCGTGAGCGATGCGGTGTCGCTGGCCCAGTCGGACGCGGTCTGCACCGCGCTGCAGTTGATCAACTTCTGGCAAGACCCCAGCGTCGACCTGCCGCGTGGCCGCCACTATGTGCCGCTCGCCGACGCGCAGCGCCATGGCCTGTCGCTGGACACGCTGGCCGCACTGCCCGACAGCGCCGCTACCCAGGCCCTGCTGCGTGAGTTGTGCCAATGGGCCGCCGAGCTGATGCGCCAAGGCGCGCCGCTGGCCTGCCGCTTGCCCGGACGCTTCGGCTGGGAATTGCGGCTGGTGGTGCAAGGCGGCCTGCGCATCCTTGAGAGAATCGAGCGCTTGCAATACCGCACGCTCCAGCAACGGCCGGTTCTCGGCGCCCGCGATCTCCCCGTGATGGCGTGGCGAGCGCTGCGCATGCGAGCGACGCCGCCGCCCCCCGGCTTTGCGCTGCCCTGATTCCCCCGCTGAGCCCCCGCTGACCCCCTACATGACCAGCCCACAACAGTACGTGCAGGACAAGGCCGCAGGCAGCGGCTCGTCGTTCTATTACGCGTTTCTGTTTCTGCCGCCGCCGCGGCGCGCGGCGATCACCGCGTTCTACGCCTTCTGCCGTGAGGTCGACGACGTGGTCGACGAGATGCGCGACCCCGGCGTGGCCGCCACCAAGCTGGCCTGGTGGCGACATGAAGTTAGCCGCGCCTTTGCCGGCACGCCCTCGCATCCGGTGCTGCATGCGCTGGTGCCGACGGCCGCCCACTACGGCATCACCGCCGAGCACCTGCACGCGGTGATCGACGGCTGCCAGATGGACCTGGACCAGACCCGCTACCTCGACTTCGCCGGCCTGCAGCGCTATTGCCAGCTGGTGGCCGGCGTCGTCGGTGAAGTCGCGGCACGCATCTTCGGTTACAGCGACCCGACGACGCTGCAATACGCCCACCGCCTGGGCCGCGCGCTGCAGCTGACCAACATCATCCGCGACGTCGGCGACGACGCGCGGCGCGGCCGCATCTACCTGCCGCTATCCGAGCTGCAGCGCTTTGATGTCAAGGCCCATGAGCTGCTCAAGCGCGAATCGCCCTGGGGTTACAGCGAGCGTTTCATCGCGTTGATGCGCTTCCAGGCCGAGCGCGCCCACAGCACCTACGACGAGGCCTTGGCGCTGCTGCCCGAAGCCGACCGCGCCGCGCAGAAACCCGGCCTGATGATGGCCAACATCTACCGCAGCCTGCTGCGCGAGATCGAGGCCGAAGGTTTCCGCGTGCTGCACCAGCGCACCTCGCTGACGCCGATGCGCAAACTGTGGATTGCCCTGCGCACCCACTGGCGCGGGCAGTGACCGCCGCCGCGCTGGTGGGCCGGCGCATCGTGGTGGTCGGCGCCGGCTGGGCTGGCCTGGCGGCGGCGGTGCAGGCGGTGCAGCGCGGCGCGCAGGTCACGGTGATCGAGCTGGCGCGCGAACCCGGCGGCCGGGCACGCCGGGTGTTGACGCCCGCCGGCGACACGCTCGACAACGGCCAGCACGTGATGCTCGGTGCCTACAGTGCCACGCTGGGGCTGATGCAGACGGTGGGCGCCGACATCGACAGCGGCCTGTTGCGCCTGCCGCTGGCGCTGTGCCAGCCCGACGGCCGTGGCCTGGTCTTGCCGGTGGGCCCGCCGGTGCCCGCTTTCCTGCGCGGTGTGCTGGCCAACCGAGGCTGGCGTTGGGCCGACAAGCTGGCGCTGCTGCGGGCGGCCGCTGGCTGGATGCTGGGGGGTTTTCGGGCGCCGCCGGAGCAGTCGGTCGGCCAACTGTGCGCCGACCTGCCGGCGGCCGTGCAGCGCGAGCTGATCGAGCCGCTGTGTCTGGCTGCCCTCAACACGCCGATGGCCCAGGCCAGCGCCGAGGTCTTTCTGCGGGTGCTGAAGGACGCCTTGTTCACCGGCCGCGGCAGTGCCGACCTGTTGCTGCCGCGGCTGCCGCTCTCGGCCCTGCTGCCTGACCCGGCCTGGCGCTGGCTGGACGCGGCCGGCGCGCGCCGCATCACCGGCCAGCGGGTGCAAGCGCTGCAGCCGCACGGTGACGGCTGGCAGGTGGACGGCGAGCACTTCGATGCCGTGGTGCTGGCCTGCAGCGCCACCGAGGCAGCGCGGCTCGCCGGCACCGTGGCCCCCGGCTGGGCCGCCCAGGCCGCCGCGCTGCGCTACGAGCCCATCGTCACGGCCTACCTGGTCGATGCCGGGCTGCGCTTGCCACAACCGATGGTCGCCCTGCCGCCAGGCCCGGCGTCGCCGGCCCAGTTCGCCTTCGATCTGGGTGCGCTGCACCACGACCCGGCAGCCCGCGGCCGTTTTGCCTTGGTGGCCAGCAGCGCTGCAGCGGTTCTGGCCGATGGCGTAGTCGCCTGCGGCCAGGTCTTGCTACGGCAGGCGCGGGCCCAGTTCCCGGGCGCCTTTGGCGGGCCCGACGCGTTGCTGCACGTCGCGGCCGAGCGCCGCGCCACCTTTGCCTGCACGCCCGGCCTGCATCGGCCGGTGATGCTCGTCGCTCCCAGCCTGCTGGCCGCCGGCGACTACGTAGCCGGCCCCTACCCGGCGACGCTGGAAGGCGCCGTGCGCAGCGGCCTGAGCGCTGCACACGCCCTGGTTTGACGAAAGCCGCCGCCGGTCATTGGTCACCATGCCAAACGGCTTTTCGCCATGCAAAATAGGGAGAACCCCAGGACTGCCCCATGACGATCCCCAAAACCGGCCAGACGCCTGCAATCCAGGTGATCGAGCGGATGTTCTCGCTGCTCGACGCGCTGGCCGCCCACCAAGACCCGGTGTCGCTGAAACTGCTGAGCGAAAGTACCGGTCTGCATCCGTCTACTGCCCACCGCATCCTCAACGACCTGGCCATTGGCCGCTACGTTGACCGACCCGAAGCCGGCAGCTACCGCCTGGGCATGCGCCTGCTGGAACTGGGCAACCTGGTGAAGGCCCGGCTCGATGTGCGCGACGCGGCCATCGGCCCGATGCGCGAGTTGCACAAGCTGACCCACCAGCCGGTGAACCTGTCGGTGCGCCAAGGCGACGAGATCGTCTACATCGAGCGCACCTACAGTGAACGCTCGGGCATGCAGGTGGTGCGCGCGGTGGGCGGCCGGGCGCCGTTGCACCTCACCTCGGTGGGCAAGCTGTTTCTGGCCCATGACGACCCGCAGCGGGTGCGGGCCTACGCCGCACGCACCGGCCTGTCGGGCCACACCCGCAACAGCATCACCGACCTGCCCAACCTGGAGCGTGAACTGGCGCAGGTGCGCCAAAACGCCATGGCGCGCGACAACGAGGAACTGGAGCTGGGCGTGCGCTGCATGGCCGCCGGTATCTTCGACGACCAGGGCCGGCTGGTGGCCGGGCTGTCGGTCTCGGCACCGGCTGATCGGCTGGAAGAATCATGGGCCGAGCGGGTGAAAGCCACTGCGGCCCAGATCTCGGCGTCACTGGGGCACCACGCGGCGGTCTGATCGCCGATCAGGCGCGGCCCGTCAAGACGCGCCAGAAAGCGCCAGAGCGCGTCAGGACGCGTGGCGGACCGTGACCGGCACGGCACCGGACGCCGACGCCTCGCCCAGCCATTTGCGAATGCGCTCGGCGTCGCCAATGCGCGAGTACTTGCCAGTCGAATCCAGCAACACCATGATCAGCTTGCGGCCGGCCATCTGGGCCTGCATCACCAGACAACGCCCGGCTTCAGAGATATAGCCCGTCTTCTGCAGGCCGATGTCCCATTGCGGGCTGCGCACCAGGCCATTGGTGGTGTGGAACTGCAGCTTGCGCTTGCCGACCTCGACCATCGCCTCCTGCGAGGTCGACAGTTCGCGCAGCAGCGGCACGCCGTAGGCCTCTTTGACCAGCACCGCCAGGTCTTGCGCGCTCGACTGGTTTTTGCTCGACAGGCCGGTCGGCTCGACATAGCGGGTGTCGTGCATGCCCAGGGATTGCGCCTTGCGGTTCATCGCCGCGACGAAGACCTCGATGCCGCCCGGGTAATGCCGGCCGAGCGCGTTGGCCGCGCGGTTCTCGGACGACATCAGCGCCAAGTGCATCATCTCGCCGCGGGTCAGCTGGGTGCCCACGGCCAGCCGCGAGCGGCTGCCCTTTTCGGTGTCGATGTCGTCTTGCGAGATCGTGATGACCTCGTCCAGCGGCTGCTTCGCTTCGCTGACCACCAGGCCGGTCATCAGCTTGGTGATCGAGGCGATCGGCAGCACAGCGCCCGAGTTTTTGGCGAACAGCACCTCGTTGGTGTCCTGGTCGATGACCAGGGCCACGCTGGATTTCAAGGCCAGCGCGTCGCCGCCGGCATGCAGGCCCTGCAGCTGACCGAAGCTGGGCGACGCGGCCACAAAGGCCACCCGCTTGACCATCACTGCGGTGGCGAGCGGCGCCACCACCCGGGTTTGCCGAAGCTTGTTCACCGAGCCCGGCTTGGCCTTTGCCACGGTTCGCTTGGCAGTGGCCGCTTCGGCGGGGCCGCTCAGCGCAAAGGCCATGGAAAAGCCGAGCAAAAGCGATGGCAAATGGTGTTTCATGGTGGTCCGGTCAGGAAGCGCTCTACAGCCGCGGCTGCAGTGTAGGTGACAGCAAAAACACGCGCAAGATCAAAAACTTGCGTGCGTTTCCTAAAGTAGCGATTGGGCTTGCGCTCGCCCTGCTTCCAGCCCCGTCGGTCGGTGCCCGAATCGACCTCAGCGGAGCCAATTTCAGCCCTGCGCCGCCACCCGCTCGAGCTTCGAATGCAGCTTGTTCAAGGCCGCCAGGTAGGCTTTGGCCGACGCCACCACGATGTCCGGGTCGGCGCCCACGCCATTGACCACCCGGCCACCGTGTTGCAGCCGCACCGTCACTTCGCCCTGCGATTCTGTGCTGCCGCTGGTGATGGCATTGACCGAATAGAGCACCAACTCGGCACCACTTCCGACCTGGGACTCGATCGCCTTCAAGCTGGCGTCGACCGGCCCGTTGCCATCGCTCTCGGTGCTGTACTCGAGCTCGCCGGCCGCGAAAACCACGGCGGCATGGGGCCGCTCACCGGTTTCGGATTGCTGGCGCAGTGACACCAGTCGGTAAAACTCATGCTCGCGCGTGACGCTCTCGTCGCTGACCAGCGCCAGGATGTCCTCGTCGAAGATCTCCGACTTGCGGTCGGCCAGGTCCTTGAAGCGGACAAAAGCCGCATTGACCTCGCCTTCACTCTCGAGCTGGATGCCCAGCTCAATCAGCCGCTGCTTGAATGCGTTGCGGCCGCTCAGTTTGCCCAGCACGATCTTGTTGGAGCCCCAGCCGACATCCTCGGCGCGCATGATCTCGTAGGTGTCGCGGGCCTTCAGCACGCCGTCCTGGTGGATGCCGGAAGCATGCGCGAAGGCGTTCGCACCGACCACCGCCTTGTTCGGCTGAACCACGAACCCGGTCGTTTGTGCCACCAGGCGTGACAAGGCCAGGATCTGCGTGGTGTCGATGGCCACGTCCAAGTTGAAGTAGTCTCGGCGCGTTTTC
>JAYVDE010000372.1:0-12473 GCA_043749575.1 Burkholderiaceae bacterium
TGCGCTGGTAGCCCTGGCGGCGAAACACCAGGTCCAGATCGAGCAGCGGCTGCGCGCAGGCGCCCAGCCGTTGGCGCAGCTGCTGCTGGTCCTGGCCCAGGCCGAAGCCGACCTTGATCACCCCGCGCTCGGCCAGCACCTGACGCACCAGGTCCAGGCAGGCGGCATGGCGCAGCTGGAACACGTAGGCGGTGGAGGCGGTGGCGAACTGCACCACGTCCGGCCCGCCGCTGAGCTCGCCTTTGTTGAAGGTGGGCTTGGACTCGGTGTCGAAGCCGATGAAGCGCTGTGCGCTCAGGTCAGCCCACGCGGC
Organism: Burkholderiaceae bacterium; assembly: GCA_043749575.1. GTDB lineage: Bacteria > Pseudomonadota > Gammaproteobacteria > Burkholderiales > Burkholderiaceae_C > Pseudaquabacterium. The sequence continues at coordinate 314 of JAYVDE010000372.1, forward strand.
GGCCAGCGCGTCGTCCTGGGTCGGTGCACGCACCTGCGACCAGGGCAGGGCGGTGAACGGCGGCAAGTCCAGCAGGTCGGCTTTGTCGGGGGCTTGGGGTTTCGGCGGCGCGGGCATGGACGGTTTGCAGGACGGGTGGGTGACAACCCGTCGATTTTGCAGCTCCTGTAGCGCTTGCCGCCCAACCCGCCCGAGCCGGCCCCACGGTCCGGCCCGGCCACCCGGCCACCCGGCCACCCGGCCAGTGCCGGCCAGTGCCGGCCAGTGCCGGCTCGCCGCTCAGCGCAGCGGGCTGAAGGCCTGCGGGCCCCGCACCAGCCGGCCCGGCAGCGCACCGGTGGCCTCGCCGTGGCGGTAGACCGGCACGCCGGCGACGATGGTCGCGTCGTAACCCTGGGCGCGCTGCAGCAGGCGGCGGCCACCCGCAGGCAGGTCGGCAGTCATCACCGGGGCTTCGAGGCGCAAACGGGCTAAGTCGATCACGTTGAGGTCGGCGCGGTAGCCGGGCGCGACCCGGCCGCGGTCGAGCAGGCCCACCGTGCGGGCGGTGTCGGCGGTCTGGCGCTTGACCAGCCAGCCGATGTCAAAGCGCCCGCTGGCCCGGTCGCGGCCCCAGTGCGCCAGCAAGTAGGTCGGGAAGCTGGCGTCGCTGATGACGCTGACATGGGCGCCGCCGTCGCCCAACCCCGGCACGGTGTGCGGATGGGCCAGCATCTCGTGGCAGGCGTCGAGGTGGCCGTCGGCGTAGTTGGCAAACGGCGCGAACAAAAAGGCCCGGCCTTCGTCGCCCAGCATCATGTCGTAGGCCGCTTCGGCGGCGGTCTGGCCCAGTCGCTGGGCGATGGCGGTGACCGAGCGCTCGGCGGGCGGCTCGTAGTCGGGCGGGTCGCCGAACGCGTAGATGCGGTCGAACGCGCTCAGCCGCGGGATCAGCGGGTCGCGGGGTGACTTGCGTTCATTGGCCTGCGCCAACTCGGCCAGCAGCGCCGCGCGCAGCGCCGGCTGGCGCAGCAAGCCGACCCGCTCGGCCAGCGGCAGCGCGTGGATGGCCTGGTAGCTGGCGCAGCCCGAAAACGGGTTGCGGCTGCCCTGCAGGCCCAGCAGCACGCCGATCGGCCGCGGCGCCACCTGGGCGACGATAGCCAGGCCGCGGGCTTGGGCCTCGTCGACCAGCGCCAGCAGCTTGCGCCAGACATCGGGCGCCGAATGCCGCTGCGCCAGCGAAAACGACATCGGCCGCCCCGACACCTGCACCAGCCGCGTCAGCATCGCGAACTCTTCTTGCAGCGAGGGCACGTTGAAGTCGGAGATGAACTGCAGCACACCCCGGCCGGCGTCCTGCAGGCCCAGCGCGATGGCGCGCAGTTCGGCCTCGGTGGCGCGCAGGCTGGGCGTGGGGTCGCCGGTGATCGAACGGTGGTTGACCGAGCGCGAGGTCGAAAAGCCGATCGCGCCGGCCCGCACCGCCTCGGCGCTGAGTTGGCGCATCTGCCGCAGGTCGTCTTCGGTGGCGGCCTCCAGCCGCGCGCCGCGCTCGCCCATCACATAGACCCGCAGCGCGCCGTGCGGCAGTTGGGCGGCGACGTCGATGTCGCGTGGCCGCTGGTCGAGCGCGTCGAGGTAGTCGCCAAAGCTGTCCCATTGCCAGGACAGGCCTTCGTGCAGCGCGGCGCCGGGGATGTCCTCGACACCCTCCATCAGCTCGATCAGGCGATCACGGTGCTGCGCTCGCACCGGCGCAAAGCCGACGCCGCAGTTGCCCATCACCGCGGTGGTCACGCCGTGCCAGCTGGACGGCTGCAGCCGGCTGTCCCAGGTGGCCTGGCCGTCGTAGTGGGTGTGGATGTCGACGAAGCCCGGCGTCACCAGCTTGCCGCGGGCGTCGATCTCCTCGCGGCCGCGCCCCGCCACCTGGCCGACCGCGACGATGCGGCCATCGACCACCGCCACGTCGGCCGGCCGCAGCGGCCCGCCATCGCCGTCGGCGAGTTCACCACCGCGGATCACCAGATCAAATTGCATGGCTTGGCCTTCAGGTTGTTCAGGGGGCAGCGCGGCCGCATCGGCCGCGTCAGCAAACGGTCAGCGTAGCGCGCTGTCTGGCGGCGCGCCTGTCGCGCCCGAGACGGCGCCGGGCAGGCCCTGCCACGCAACAATCACCGTCCGCGCACAGCGCTGCGCCCCCTTTCAACCGCGACCCCGCAGGAGCAAGCCCATGGACTATCCCCACAGCATCGGCGTCGTCACCGGCGGCGCCTCGGGCCTGGGCCTGGCCACCGTCAAGCGCCTGCTGGCCAAAGGCATGCAGGTGGTGATCGCCGACCTGCCGCAGTCCAAAGGTGCCGAGATCGCCGAGAGCCTGGGCGCGCAAGCGCACTTCGTCGCCGCCGACGTGTCCGACGGCGAGCAGATGACCGCGGTGTTCGAGCGCGCCGCCGCAATGGGCCCGCTGCGCGCGCTGGTGCATTGCGCCGGCCGCGGCGGCACCGTGCGCCTGGTCGACCGCGAGGGCAAGCCGGGCTCGCTGGCCGATTTCGAGAACGTCATCCGCATCAACCTGGTCGGCACCTTCAACACGCTGCGTCTGGCCGCCGCCTGCATGGCCAAGAACGAGCCGGTCGACGGCGACCGCGGCGCCTGCGTGCTGACCGCCTCCATTGCCGGCTACGAAGGCCAGATCGGCCAGATCCCCTACGCGTCGGCCAAGGCCGGCATCATCGGCATGACGCTGGTGGCCGCGCGCGACCTGGCCCAGCGCGGCATCCGCGTCTGCACCATCGCACCGGGCGTGTTCGACACGCCGATCCTGGCCCGCCTGCCCGACAAGGTGAAGGCCTCGCTGGGTGCCGCCGTGCCGCACCCGCCGCGGCTGGGCCAGGCCGACGAGTTCGCCGCGCTGGCGCTGCACATCCTAGAAAACCCGATGCTCAACGGCGAGACGATCCGGCTCGACGGCGCGCTGCGCATGGCGCCGCGCTGAGATCCGCAGCCCCCGCTGGCTGCGGTCTGGTATTGCCACTGGCGGGCCGATATCCTCGCGCCTTGTCCACCCCGACGGAGATCCGATGGTTCTGACCGAATCCCACGCCCGCGGGCCGCAAGTGCCCGCGCTGCTCGACACCACGCTGGGTGAGCTGCTGGCCCGCACGGCCGCCGCCACGCCCGACCGGCTGGCCCTGATCGCCGGCGTGGCCGACCCCGCGTTGCGCCGGCAATGGACTTATGCCGAGTTGCACGCCCAGAGCCAGCGCACCGCCCGGGCGCTGCTCAGTCGCTTCAAGCCTGGCGAACGGGTGGCGGTGTGGGCACCCAACCTGCCCGAATGGGTGATGCTCGAATTCGGCGCGGCGATGGCCGGCCTGGTGCTGGTCACCGTCAACCCGGCGTTTCGCGCCAGCGAGTTGGCCTATGTGCTCAAGCAGTCACGGGCGGCCGGCATCCTGGTCGCCCAGCAGTTCCGCGGTAACGCGATGCACGCCACCGCGCTTGCCGTGGCGCCCGACTGCCCCGCGCTGCGCGAGGTGATCTGTTTCGACGACTGGGCCAGCTTCATTGCCGCCGGTGACGACACCACGATCACCTTGCCGACGGTGCAGCCGACCGACCCGGTGATGATCCAGTACACGTCGGGCACCACCGGTTTTCCGAAGGGCGCGCTGCTGCACCACAAGGGCCTGGCCAACAACGGCGCCCACACCGCCCACCGCATGGGCGTGGCCGACGACGGCGCGGTGTGGATCACCACCATGCCGCTGTTCCACACCGGTGGCTGCGTCTGTTGCGTGATAGGCGCGGTGTCGCGCGGCGCGACCCAGGTGCTGGTCGAGGCCTTCGAGCCCGGCCTGGTGCTCGAGCTCTTCGAGACCTACCGCGGCAGCGCGATGGTCGGTGTGCCGACCATGTTGATCGCGATGATGGAGCACCCGCGCTTCGCCGACACCGACTTGTCGTCGATCCGCGCCATCTGCGCCGGCGGCTCCACCGTGCCGGCCGCGCTGGTCACGCGGCTCGAAGACAAGCTCGGCGCGCCGTTCACCATCGTCTTCGGCCAGACCGAATGTTCGCCGGTGGCGTCGATGACCTGGCCCGCCGACACCGTGGCCGACAAGGCCGGCACCATCGGCACGCCGATGCCTCATGTCGAGGTCAAGATCATCGACCCGGCCAGCGGCAAAACGCTGCCCACCGGCCAGATCGGCGAATACTGCAGCCGCGGCTACCACGTCATGCACGGTTACTTCGAGATGCCCGAGGCCACGGCCGAGGCGATCGATGCCGACGGCTGGCTGCACACCGGCGATTTGTGCGCGATGGACGAGCGCGGCTACTGCACGGTGGAGGGCCGCCTGAAGGACATGATCATCCGCGGCGGCGAGAACATCTACCCGCGCGAGCTGGAGGAGCTGCTGTTTCGCCACCCCAGCATCGGCGCGGTGGCGGTGGTCGGTTTGCCCGACGCGAAGTGGGGCGAGGAGGTGGCGGCGTTTGTGCGGGCCGCCCCCGGCGCGGTGATCGACAAGGCCGAGCTGGTCGATTACCTGCGGGCCCACTTGTCACCGCAGAAGACACCCCGGCGCTGGTTCATGGTCGACGAGTTTCCGCTCACCGGCTCGGGCAAGATCCAGAAGTTCCGGCTGCGCGAGCAGTGGCAGGCGGGGCAGCTGACCGAGTTGTAGGCTGGGCGCCAGCTCGATCAGCCCAGCCGATCAACCCAGGTCGTCGGGCCCGTAGTGGCCCATGCGGCGCGACTTGGTGCGCAAGTAGGCCGCGTTGTGCGGGTTCGACGGCGTGTGCAGCGGCACGCGCTCCACCACCGCGATACCCAGCCGTTCCAGCGCCTCCACCTTGGCCGGGTTATTGGTCAGCAGGCGCACCTGCTGCACACCCAGGCCGCGCAGCATGTCGGCGGCCACGGCGTAGTCGCGGGCGTCGTCGGGCAGGCCCAGCAGGCGGTTGGCTTCAACCGTGTCGGCACCGGCCTGCTGCAGCGCATATGCGCGGATCTTGTTGACCAGGCCGATGCCGCGGCCTTCCTGGCGCAGGTACAGCAGCACACCGCAGCCGGCCTCGGCGATGGCCTTCAGGCCGGCTTCCAGCTGGGCGCCGCAATCGCACTTCAGGCTGTAGAGCGTGTCGCCGGTGAGGCACTCGCTGTGCAAGCGGGTCAACACCGGCGCGCCGTCGTCCAGCCGGCCCAGGCTCATCGCGGCATGCTCCGCGCCGGTGTTCACGTCGACCAGACCGTGCAGGTCGAATTCACCCCATTGCGTGGGCAGCTTGCAACTCACCAGCGTGCCACGGGGCACGGGGGCCGGCGCGGGGGCGGCGAGCACCGCAGCAGTTACTGCACCCACTGCCGCACCCGCTACCGCCCCAACCCCTGCCCCAACCACCGCCCCAGCCCCTGCACCAAGCGGGACGCCCGCGGCGGTGCCGGCGGGGTGGCCATTGCGGTTGCTGGCGGGATGGCCGACAGGGTTGCCGACATGTTGGCCGACATGTTGGCCGACAGAGGCGGACGGGATTCGAGCGTTCATTGCGAAGGCCGGGCGGCACGGCCTGACCGTGGCCAATTTAAAACCTCGATTGTCGGCGATCCGGGCCGGCCTGGCCGGCGCTTGCGGGACATGCCCTGCGGGTGCCGGCCGGCCCGGTCAGACGATGCGGCTCTTGTGGCCGGCCCAGTAGGCGTCGCGCAGCACGCGCTTGTAGAGCTTGCCGGTGGGCAGGCGCGGCAACTGGTCGGAGAAGTCGACCGTGCGCGGGCACTTCAGGTGCGCCAGGTGCTCGCGGCAAAAGCCGATCAACTCGGCCGCCAGCTCGGGCGTGTGGGCCACGCCGGCCACGGTCTGCACGACGGCCTTCACTTCCTCGCCCAGGTCTTCGTTGGGCACGCCAAACACCGCCGCATCGGCCACCTTGGGGTGGGTAATCAGCAGGTTCTCGCACTCTTGCGGGTAGATGTTGACGCCGCCCGAGATGATCATGAAGGTCGAGCGGTCGGTCAGGTAGAGGAAGCCGTCGTCGTCCAGGTAGCCCATGTCGCCCACGGTGGTCATCGTGCCGTCGGCCGAGCGGGTCAGCGCGGTGCGCTCGGCGTCGTTGAAGTAGACAAACGGGCTGGCGGTCTTGAACCAGATCTCGCCGCTCTGGCCGGGCGGCACCGGCTGCATCTGTTCGTCGAGGATGTGGATCTCGCCCATCAGCACCCGGCCCACGCTGCCACGGTGGGCCAGCCACTCGGGCGTGTTGCAGGCACTGAAACCCATGCCTTCGGTGGCGCCGTAGTACTCGTGGATGATCGGCCCCCACCAGTCGATCATGGCGTCTTTCACCTGGGCGGGGCAGGGCGCGGCGGCGTGCACCGCGAACTTCAGGCTGGACACGTCGGCCTGGGCGCGCACTTCGGGCGGCAGCTTGAGCAGGCGCGAGAACATGGTCGGCACCAGCTGGCTGTGGCTGATCTGGTGCTTGGCCAGCAGCGCCAGATAGTGCTCAGGATCGAAGTGCTCCATGATGACCACCGTGCCGCCGTGGCGGATGATCAGGCTGACATGGGCCAGCGGCGCCGAGTGGTAGAGCGGCGCCGGTGACAAGTAGCGCATGCCTTCTTCGCACTGCCACAGGCCGCTGAGGAAGTTGAACAGCGGCAGCGGCTGGCTGGGGTGGTTCTCGGGCAGCGGGCGCAGGATGCCCTTGGGCCGGCCGGTCGTGCCGGACGAATACAACATCGCTGCGCCCAGCGATTCGTCGGCGATCGGCGTGACCGGGTAGCCCGCCACGGCGGTGTCGAAGTCGGTCATGCGGGCGGCGCCGCTGCGGCCTTCGGCGCCGGCGCCACCGCCCACCACCAGGCACAGCGTGACCTTCGGGCAGTGCAGCAACGCCGCCTGCGCCACCGCCAGCTTATCGGTCGAGGTGATCAGCAGCGTCGCTTCGCTGTTGTTCAGGATGTAGGCCAGCTCGTCGGCCTGCAGGTAGCCGTTGATGCAGGTGTAGTACAGACCGCTGCGCTCGCCGGCCACGCAAGTCTCGATGTAGTGGGCGTTGTTCTCCATGAACACCGCGTAATGGCCCAGCCGCTGCAGGCCCTGGGCGCGCAGCAAATGGGCCAGCTGGTTGCTGCGGGCTTCGAGCTCGCCGTAGCTCAGCGACTGGCCGCTGCTGGCCATGATCAAGGCCGGCCGGTCGGCGAATTGCTGGGCGTAATGGCCTGGGTACATGCGGTGTTCTCCTGTGGCGGGTGCGCGGGCGGCTGTCAGCTGGGTGGCCGTCCGGGTGGCAGTACGGGTGGCAGTCGGGGGGCTGGTGCGATTGTGCGGACGGCGCCGGTCGGGTCGCCTTGGGGCTTGCCCGCTGTGTCGCCCAGGCGTCAGGCCGGAGGGCAGGGCAGGGCAGGTGGCAGGGCGAAGGTCATGCCGGCGGGCGGCGGGCCAGTTCGGCCGCCACCCAGCCGTCGAAGGCCGCCAGCAACGGTGCGAATCGCTGGGCATCATCCTGCAGCGTGGCCAGCGCCAGGCAGGCCGCCTCCAGCGTCGAGCGCTGTTCAGGCCGTTGCGCCCGCCGGATAGCGTAGCGCGAGGGCGGCGGTGCCGGCAGCGCCCAGCGCGGCAGCGACTGCAGCAGCGGGTTGAGCCGCAGCATCTGGCGCGTCTGGCGCCAGGTGCCGTCGAGCAGCACCAGGCGCCAGCCGGCCGGGTCGGCCAGCGGCAGCGGCAGCACGGCGGCGGTCGGATCGCCTGGCCTGACGGGGTAGAGCAGCAGGCTGCGCGTCGGCGCGCTGCTTGGCTCGGGCGCTGAGGGTGGTGCCGGTGCTGATGCTGATGCTGATGCGGGGTTCGCCGCTGCCGAGTCTGCCAAAGGCAGGGCCAGCCAGCGCGCCAGCAGCAGCGGGTCGAACTGCTCAGCCACCTCGACCTGGCAAGGCTGCAGGCTCAGCTGCAGCAAGCACACGCTGCCCTTGGCTTGGGCTTGTTCGGCCGGGTGCTGCAGCACCAGCACCGGCAGGGCCTGAGGTGTGGGGCAGACCCAGCGACACAGGCAGCTGGACAACGGCCGCTGACAGGCGGCGCAGCGCGGCCGTGCGGCGCGGGGTGCAGCGCCGCCGACGGCTGCGGCAGATTTGTGCTGGCCCAGGAAGGGTGGGGTCTCTGACATGGCGGCCGCGCAGTGTAGGCGGCGGCCTTGCGCCCCGCGAGGCCCCCCACGACGGTCCCCACCACGGCCCCACGCCGCCGCCCTTCCGCCCGCCGCCGACCTCGCCCCTTACACTTCGCCCGCTTTGAATCCAACCCCCGACACCCCTGAAATCGCCGCCACCCCCGACACGGTGGTGGCGCCCGCCGACCCGCGGCCAGCCGATCTGCCGCCCACGTTCACCACGCTGGGCCTGTCGCCGGCGCTGACCCAAGCCGCCGCTGCGGTCGGCTGGACCCTGCCTACCGCCATCCAGACCGCGGCCTTGCCGGTGGTGCTGGCCGGCCACGACCTGCTGGCGCTGGCGCCCACCGGCTCGGGCAAGACCGCGGCCTTCTTGCTGCCGCTGCTGCAGCGCCTGCTCGACACCCCCGACCAGGCGCAGGAGCGGCCGCGCCGCTTGCGCCTGCTGGTGTTGTCGCCGACCCGCGAGCTGGCGCTGCAGACCGCCGCCGCCGCACGCAGCCTGTGCCTGAGCCTGGCCGACGGTGCCGCGGCCCCTGCAGCGGCGGCGATCAAGATCGTGGCCGCGGTGGGCGGTGCGGCCATCAACCCGCAGATGATGGCCTTGCGCGGCGGCGCTGATCTGGTGCTGGCCACGCCGGGCCGTTTGCTCGACCTGCTGAGCCACCGCGCGCTGAACCTGGCTGAGGTGGGCGCGCTGGTGCTCGACGAAGCCGACCGCCTGCTCGACCAGGGTTTTGCCGACGAGATCAACCGCGTGCTGGCCCAGCTGCCCGCCGACCGGCAGACGCTGCTGTTGTCGGCCACGCTGCCCGATGCGGTGGTGGCGCTGGCGGGCCAGGTGCTGCAGCAACCGGTGCGGGTAGCGGCGCCTTCGTCTGACAGCGCGGCGCTGCCCGACATCACCCAGCGTGTTTTCCTGGTGGACACCGCCCGCCGCACGCCGCTGCTGCGCCATTTGATCGCCAGCGAAGGCTGGCCCCAGGTGCTGGTGTTCGTGGCCACGCAGTACGCCAGTGAACATGTCGCCGACAAGCTGCAGCGCGCCGGCATCACCGCCGAGGCGCTGCACGGCCGGCAAAGCCCGGGCCGGCGGGCCCGTGTGCTGGGCGAATTGAAGGCCGGCCGGCTGACCGTGCTGGTGGCCACCGACCTGGCCGCCCGCGGGCTCGATTTGCCCGGCCTGCCGGTGGTCGTCAACCACGACCTGCCGCGCTCGGCGGTCGACCATGTGCACCGCATCGGCCGCACCGGGCGGGCCGGCGCGCAAGGCCTGGCGGTCAGCTTTGTCTGCGCCGATGCACCGGGCAGCGAGGCCCACTTTCGGCTGATCGAAAAGCGCCAGCAGCAGCGGGTGCCGCGTGAACAGGTGGTGGGCTTCGAGCCGGTGGCGTTGCCGGGCGAGCCGGTCGAGCCGCTGCCGGTCGACAGCCACGGTGGCGTCAAGGGCAAGCGCAAGAGCAAGAAGGACAAGCTGCGTGAAGCCGCCACTGCAGCCGCCGCTGCGGCCCGCGCGGCGCCGCCGCGGCGCAGGGCTGGGCAGCGATGACCACCGGCGGCCAGCGGCTGGGCAGCGTGCTGGTGGCGCTGCAGTTTGGTCTGATGGCGCTGATCGCCGGGCTGGCGGGGCCGGCCTTCCTGCGGGGCCAGGCGCCAGTGATCGCCTGGGCCGTGGCGCTGGGCGCGGTGTTGCTGGGCGGCTGGGCGCTGTGGGCCAACCGGCCGGGCAACTTCAACATCCGGCCGACGCCGCGGCCCGGTGGCCAGCTGGTGCAGACCGGTCCGTACCGCTGGATCCGCCACCCGATGTACACCGCCGTTCTGCTGGCCGCGGTGGCCGGGCTGCTGGGCGCCGGCGCCGATCAGCGGCTTGCGGTGGCCGCCGCGGCGGTCGCGCTGGCCGTCGTGCTGCGGGTCAAGGCCGAGGTGGAGGAGCGCTGGATGCTCGCCCAGCACCCGGCCTATGCCGGCTACCTGCGGACCACCTGGCGCTTCGTGCCCGGCCTGGTCTGACACAGCGCTGCGTCGCGCAGTGCACGCAGCGCCCGCAGCCTGAGGGCGCCGCGCCGGCCGCGCGCCCGACCTGAGCCCGATCTGCGCTCAGGCCACCGGCACCACCCAGAGCTCGCGCAACTCGCGCTTGAGCACCTTGCCGATGGCGCTGCGCGGCAACTCGGCGATCAGCCGCAGGCCCGACAGCCGTTGGGTTTTGCCGACCTGCTTGTTCAGCCAATCGCGGATGACCTCGGCGCTGTCGGTCATGCCCTCGCGCCGCACCACGTAGGCCACTGGTGTCTCACCCCATTCGGTCGAGGGCACGCCGACCACCGCGGCGTCGGCCACCGCCGGGTGCCCGCGCAGCACGGCTTCTAAGTCGCTGGGGTAGATGTTGAAGCCGCCCGAGATCACCATGTCCTTGCGGCGGTCGAACAGGGTCAGGAAACCGTCTTCATCGAAGCGGCCGACGTCGCCGGTGCGGATGAAGCGCTGGCCCTCGGCGTCGAACCACTCGGCCTCGGCGGTCTTGGCCGGCTGCTTGTGGTATCCGGTCATCATCGCGCCCGAGCGGCCGACCACCTCGCCGGCCTCGCCGCGCGCGACCTCGCGGCCCTGCTCGTCGATCAGCCGGATGTCGTGGCCTTCGGCCGGCTGGCCCACGGTGTGCAGCTTGCTCGGGTGCAGGTGGGCTTGCAGGATGCAGGTGCCGCCGCCCTCGGTCATGCCGTAGTACTCAAGCAGGCCACCGGGCCAGCGTTTGAGCACGTCGGCCTTCAGCGCGGCGCCGAAGGGCGCGCTGGTGCTGAACTTCATCCGAAAGCTCGACAGGTCGAACTGGTCGAACTCGGGCCGCGCCATCAGCCGCTGGTACTGCACCGGCACCAGCATGGCGTGGCTGACGCGCTCGCGCTCGGCGATCTGCAGGTAGGCCAGCGCGTCGAACTTCGCCATCATCACCACGCAGCCGCCATAGGCCAGCGTCGGGATCACCGAGACCAGCGTGGTGTTGCTGTAGAGCGGCGTGGCGATCAGGGTGATGCCGTCGGCGGCGTAGCCCGAGATCGCCGCGCGCTGGATATGGCCCCAGCGCATGGCGTGGGATTGCACGATGCCCTTGGGCGTGCCGGTGGTGCCCGACGAATAGATCAGGTTGAACGGCCCGGCCGGGTCGATCGTGACCGGTGTGGGCTTCGTGCCCACGGCGGGCAGCCAGGGGGCCAGCGCGGGCTGGCCGTCGTGCGCGTCGAGCCGGCTCACCGGCAGATCGGCCGGCACCACCACGCCCGCAGCGGCCAGCGCGGCGGCGACCTCGCCGTCGATGAAAAAGCGGCGGGCGTCGGCATCCACCGCCATGCCGACCAACTGCTCGGCGGTTGAGCTGGGCGCCAGCGGGGCCACCGCGCCACCGGCGCGCAGCGTGCCCAGGAACAAGGCCAGGTACTCGGGGCTGCTGCTGCCGCACACGGCCACCCGTTCACCGGCTTGCAGGCCGTCGCGCTGCAGGCCGGCGGCCACGCGGTCGGCCAGCGCGTCAAGCTCGGCATAACTCAGCCGGCGATCACCGACCACCAGCGCGGTGGCTTGGGGTCGGGCCCGGGCGTGTTCGGCGACCAACGAGGGCAGGTCGCGAAAGGGCGGTGAAGGGCTGTCGACAATGCGCATGCGGGGGGTCCTGAGGGCGGTGGGGCGGTGGTGGGGCGGTACTGGGGCAGTGCTGGGGCGGTACTGGGGCGGTACTGGGGCGGTGGTCAGGCGGTCGGCAGGTCGGCCGCTGGCTGCAGCCAGGCGACCGGAGCCGAATGGCGGCGACCATAGCAGCGGCGTGCGCCCGGCTGCTGTCGCCATGGTGCTTGTCGCCGGCCCCGGTGGCGCGCTGAATGCGCCATCGATAGTCCGATGGAGATGGGGTGATGGCGACGTGGGCGATGTTGGCGACCTGGGCAACGTGGGCGTGATGGACATCCAGGGCAAGGTGGTGGTGGTCACGGGCGGCGCCTCGGGC
>JAYVDE010000373.1:0-4776 GCA_043749575.1 Burkholderiaceae bacterium
AGCATGCGCAGCGCGCCGTCGGTCAGCGTGAAGCCCCAGTAAGCGGCCGTCACCAGGGCGTAGTTGCGGCTGCCGCTGTTCATTGTCGATAACTTGCGCGCCATCATTTCAGATGCCTTGCGCCTGCAGGTGGCAGGCCAGGTCGACCATGCGGCAGGCATAGCCCATCTCGTTGTCGTACCAGGCGTAGACCTTCAGCATCGTGCCGTCAGTCACCAGGGTGGACAGCGCGTCGACGACGGCGCTGCGGGTGTCGCGGGCGTAGTCGGCGCTGACCAGTGGCCGCTCCTCGTAACCCAGGATGCCCGCCAGCGGCCCTTGGGCGGCCTGGGCGAACAGCGCATTGACCTCGGCGGCGCTGCTGGCGCGCTGCAGCTCGAACACGCAATCGGTCAGCGACGCATTGAGCACCGGCGCCCGCACCGCGTGGCCGTCGAGCTTGCCGGCCAACTCGGGGTAGATCAGCGCGATGGCGGTGGCGCTGCCGGTGGTGGTGGGCGCCAGGCTCAGCATCGCGCTGCGGGCGCGGCGCAGGTCGTGGTGCGGCGCGTCGACCACCCCATTGGTGTTGGTTGGGTTGTGGATCGTCGTGATCTGGCCATGGCGGATGCCGATGGCCTCGTGGACCACCTTGATCACCGGAGCCAGGCAATTGGTGGTGCAGGACGCGGCGCTGACGATGCGGTGGCGGGCGGCGTCGTAGACTTGGTGGTTCACGCCGACGACGATGTTGGGCACCTCGCCCCGCTTGACCGGCGCGGCCACGATCACGCGCTTGGCGCCGCGATCGAGGTGGCCCTGGATCGTCTCGGGGCTCAGGAACTTGCCGCTGCATTCCAGCACCAGGTCGACGCCCAGATCGCCCCAGGGGATGAGGGCGGGCGCGGCGTGTGATGAGAAGCCCAGCCGCCGGTCGTCGATCTGCAGGCTGTCCGGGCCACGCGCGGCGATGTCGGCGCGCCAGCGGCCCTGCACGCTGTCGAAGGCCAGCAGGTGGGCGGTGGTCGCCGCGCCACCCTTGAGCTCGTTGAGCTGCACCACCTCCAGGCGGTTGGCGCCGCGCGGGTCGTCTGCGGGCCGCTCAGCAGCGCCCAGCGCCGCCCGCAACGCCAGGCGGCCGATGCGGCCCATGCCATTGATACCGACTCGCATGATGACTCCGGCTGAAAAATTACTACGATGATTCCATTAATATCGAATTGTAGACGTCAGCCAGTGACAGAGCCATAAAAAGCCGGACCACTGCGGTGACCACGGTGCTTGGTCGGATACCCAGCAACGCCGGCCGCAAGCCCTGCAACTGGACGGCCCATGACCGCCCTGGACGCCCTGGACGCCCTGAACCGCGATGGCGTCGGCCTCACAACCTCAACCTCAACCTCAATCTTGACTTGGCCGCGCTGGCGCAGGCGCGCTCGCCACACGTGGCGCCGACGGCGCCGCGGCCAGCAGCTCGGTCGTGCTGAAGGCGCAGGTCGAGAACCCGCTGAGATCACAGGGGCAAAAACCCAGGCCGACATCGTGCGGTGCTGCCCTAGGTCATGTGACCGTCACCTTGCTCTGGCCGCCGGCCATCCGTCTGACGTTGATCCGCGTGCCTATGCGCTCGGTCATTTCCTGCACATGCGAGATCACCCCGACCTTGCGGCCCAGCGCCTGCAGATTGTCGAGCGCGTCCATCGCCACCCGCAGCGAATCGGCGTCGAGGCTGCCAAAACCTTCGTCGATGAACAGCGACTCGACCCGCACCCTGTTCGACGACAGCGACGCCAGACCCAGCGCCAGCGCCAGCGACACCAGGAAGGATTCACCGCCCGACAGCGAATGCACCGACCGCCGCTCGTCGCCCATGTCTTGGTCGACCACCAGCAAGCCCAGGCTGTCGGTGATCCGCTCGAGTCGATAGCGCCTGGACAGGTTTTGCAGGTGCAGGTTGGCGTCGCGCAGCAGGATGTCCAGCGTGAGCTGCTGGGCGAAGTTTCTGAACTTCTTGCCGTCGGCCGAGCCGATTATTTCGCTGAGCTGCGACCAAACCCGAGAACAGCTCGCCTGCTGGTCGATTTGCTCGCGCAGCGCCTGCGACTTGTCCAGCTTCTCGTCGTCCTGTGCGATCTCGATCTTCAGGCCGGTCAGCACCTGCGCCGCTTGCGCCAGCGCCGCCACGGTGACGGCCTGATCGGCGCGCAGCGCATCAATGTCCTGCTCCACGGTCTTGCCAGCCTCGTGCCGGACCTTCGCGCTGCCGTGTTCGTTGAGCACGGCCTGGCCACTGGCGACGGCACCCGCCATGGCCTGCAAGGCCTCGCGTTCCTGCACCAGCCAGTCTGCCGGCGTGCTCAGCAGCTGCCTCAGGTCGGCCGGCAATAGCGGGGCAGACCCCGCGACGGCCCCCGCAGCGGACCCAGCGGCGGCGGTGAAACCGGCGATCCAACGGGCTAGCTGTTCTGCTGCCGTTGCCTGCCGCTGCAGGCTGGTTGCCAGCCCGGCTGTGGTCAGCTTGACCGATTCGGCCAGCAGAGCGTTTTCGGTCTGCGCGCTGTTCAATGCGCTCTGCGCCTTCAACTGCCTCGTCTTGGCCTGTTCGATGTTGCTGTTCAGCCCCGACTCAAGCTCGGCTGTCGGCCGGCCTTCAAAGATATTGCGGCGCTCGTCGCGCAAGGCCCCGATCTCGTTGCCCAGCCTGGCAAGTTGTTCGGCCTGGCTTTTGTGCTGCTCTGCGGCCTGTTGGCAGGCCTTGTCGCAGCCGTCGAATTCGGACTGCTGCGTGTTGATCTGGCTTGTCAGGTCCTGCACCTGCTGGTGCAAGTGCAGCCATTGCCTGGCTTTGCCGCCGCAGCCGCTGACGAAGGCCTTCGCATCCACCAACCAGTCGTCGCGCCACGACGCTTCGGCGAAAGCCCCGTCCAGCGTGCGCAGCACGTCGGCCAGTTGGGTCGATTGCTCGGTGGCCTTATTGCGCTGAACCTCGATCGCCTGCCCAGTCAGTTGCTGCTGCACGCTGGCCCGGTCCAGCGCCTGCTGGGCGCCATCGACCGCGCCTTGGGCCGGCGCCATCGCGCCTTGCGCCAGTTCCTTGCTTTTCAGCTTTTCGCGGTAAGACTTTTCGTCCGCGGTCAGGCGCTCAAGTTCGGCCTTGACCCGAGCTTGTTGATCGGCCAGCCAAGTCGTCTGGTCTGCCTCGGCCACTGCTGACAGTTCAGCCCGCAGCGCCAGCGCAGCCCAAGCGTGGCGTCGGCTGGCGCCCGCTTGCGCCAGCAATGCCAGGTCGCCAGTCAGCGCCTTGACTTGCACGTCAGCCGATTGCGACCTGGCGGTGGCCGCGGCCAGGCCTTGCAGCAAGGCGTTTGACGCCTGCTGTTTATCGCTGACTTGGGCTTTTAGCGCGCCGAGTATCGCGTCGCTTTGCGGCGAAGCAGCCGCATAGGGATGGTCGACCGCACCGCAGACCGGGCAGGGGCTGCCGGTCTGCAAGTTGGCACGAAGTGACTTCGCGTCCTTGCCGGCGGCCAGGCTGGCCAGTTCCAGCGACTGCTGCGCGGCCTTGAGATCGCGCTCCAGCAAGGGCTGTTGCGCCGCGCCCGCTTGCAGTTGCAGGTCGCTCTGCAGCACCAGCTGGCGCTGCGTTTGAAGTTGCTGCTCGATCTTGGTGCTCTGCTGCAACCCGTCGCCGATCTGCTGGTACAGCTGGGCTGCGGCTTGCAGATGCTCACCGCGCGCGGCCGTCCGCTGCTTGTCCTGGGCCAGTTTGTCCGGGTCTAGCGCGGCGCAGTCCAGCGTGCGTGACGCCAAGTCCTGCTGCGCAGCGCTCAGCTTTGCGGTCGCCGCCGCCACGCCCGCCTGCTGCTGCGCCATCGCCTTGGCGTTGGCCGTGGCCTCGACGTTCAAGGCCTTGACATCGCTGGCGGCCCGGCCCTGCGCCGTCAGATGGTCTCTTGCGTTGCCGAACAGCGTCTCCCAGCGCGGCCAGGTCTGGGCCAGTGTGCGCAGCGCTTCATTCGTTGACAGCCAAGTCGTCGCGTCAGCAAGGCCGGCCTTGCTGCTGGCCAGACGCTTGCCCGCTTGGGCCTTGTGGCCATCGTGCAGGGTCAGCTGGGCCTGTGCCCGGTCGCGGATCGCGATTGCCGCTTGCCACCCCGGATCGAGCGCCGTCACCGCGGCGTCGAGTTCGCGGGCCCTGTTGATCGAGGGCTGGGCCTGCGCTTTGGCCGCCTCGGCATGGCCCAGCGCCTGGGCTGCCGCCTGTTGTTCGTCGGCGCAGGCGCTGGCCTTGATCGCGCTGGCAGCGTGCGCGGCAATCCGGCCCGCAAGCGTCTGCTGGTTGTTGGTGTGCTCGGCGACTAGCCGGTCCAGCTCGACACACAGCGGCCGCGCCGACTGCACGCGCTCCAGCGTTGACAGCTGGCTTTGGCGCGGTGCGGCCGCCAACAGATCGGCCCTGGCGGCGTCAAGTTTGCGGCTGGCGTCAGCATGGGCAGCGGTCAGTTCGTCGAGTTGCTTGAACCAGCGCAGCTGGGCTTCTTCCAGCGCCTTGCGGTCCTCCAGCGTTTGCACCGTCTCGGCCTGCGTCAGCAGCTGAGCGTTCTTCTGCGCGCGCAGCTCCAGCGTCAGCGGCGCCTGATCGAGCAACTGGGTCTGCAGACGATCAAGTTGCTCTTTCTCGGCCTTCATGCGCGCAAACGAATCCTGCGATATCCGGGTGAAGGTTTCGGTGCCAGTCAAGGTCTGCAGCAACTCGGCGCGCTCGTCGTCGGACGCCCGCAGGAACGCGGCAAATTC
>JAYVDE010000374.1:0-4775 GCA_043749575.1 Burkholderiaceae bacterium
TAGACCACGCAGATCGTCTTGATCGCCGGCATCTTGCTGCGCCGGCCCAGCGCCACCGCCACCGCCAGCGGGAAGGCAAAAACAATCGACAGCGTGGCCAGCATGATGGTCAGCGGCAGGCCGCCCCAGCGGTCGGTCTCGACCGGGCTCAAGCCCATCACGCCGCCCCTCATCAGCGCGAAGCACAGCGCCAGCACCACCGCCCACAACAGCACCAGCCCCGGTTTCCAGAAGCTGCGCATGCAGCTGGCCACCAGCAGCGCCACCAGCGCGATGGTCGCCACCTGCGGCCGCCACTGCTGGTCGAACGGGTAGCGGCCGAAGATGATCAGCCGGTACTTCTCGGTGATCACGCCCCAGCAGGCGCCGCTGCCGCGCGCGGCCTGGCATTGGTCGGCATTGGCGACCACCACGGCCTTGAGGATCGCCCAGTCGATCAATTTGGGCAGCAGCCAGGCGGCCAGCACCAGCAGCAGCACCGTGACCACCGCGCTGGGCAGGTTGCCGAACAAGTTCTTGCGAACCCAGGGCAGCAGGCCCTCGGTGTTGACCGGGGCCGGGCGGGGGTCGATGGGGACGAAGGTGGCCGCCCTTCAGGACTCCAAGGCGGCGGGCCGCCGACCGACAAGCGGCCGCCGCCGAACCGGCTTTGCCGGGCGGCTGGGGGCGCCCCCCTGGGGGGGAGCGCCGAAGGCGCAACGGGGGGGGGTCAATTAACGCTCCTTGATCGCCGACCGGGTGTTGTACCAATTCATCAACCCGGAGGTGGTGAGCGACGTGGTCAGGTAGACCAGCATGATGATCGCGATGCATTCCACTGCCCGGCCGGTCTGGTTGATGGCGGTGTTGGAGATCGACACCACGTCGGGGTAGCCGATGGCCACCGCCAGCGACGAGTTCTTGGTCAGGTTCAGGAACTGGTTGGTCATCGGCGGGATGATCACCCGCAGCGCCTGCGGCAGCACCACCAGGCGCATCTGCTGGCCAGTGGACAAGCCCAGTGCGCCCGATGCCTCGCTTTGGCCCTGGGGCACCGAAGCGATGCCGGCACGCACCACTTCGGCCACAAACGCCGCGGTGTAGAAGGTCAGGCCCAGCAGCACCGAGATGAACTCGGGCGTGAACGAACTGCCGCCGTCGACCGACACCTCACCAGCCTTGGGGAGGTTCCAGGCGTCAGGCGCGCCGCCCAGCACCCAGCCGATCAGGGCGCCAGCGACGACCAGCGCCAGCGCCGGCAGCGCCACCGGCCGCGGCCGGCCGGTCTGCTCAAAATGGTGTCGGGCGCGGCGGGCCCAGGCCCAGGCCAGCACGGCGCCGACCAGGCCGCCGGCCCCCGCCAGCGCCTGGCCGGCGCCCCACACCGGCACCGGAAACGACAGGCCGCCCTTGCTGAGGAAGACCAGGCCGGCGACCGAGATCGGCTCGGCCGGATCGGGCAGCCACTCGGTCAGCAGCAGGTACCAGACCAGCAACTGCAGCAGCACCGGAATGTTGCGGAACAGCTCGACATAGCCGTAGCACAGGCCGCGCACGATCGCGTTGTTGGAAAACCGGCCGATGCCGATCAGCGTGCCCAGCACGGTGGTCAGCACGATGCCGATGATCGCCACCCGCAGCGTGTTGAGCACGCCGACCAGGAAGGCCTTCCAGTACGGGTCGATCGACTCGTACGGCATCATCAACTCGCCGATGTCAAAACCCGCCGGGTCGGTGAGGAAGTCGAACCCGCTCTGGATGCCGCGCACCCGCATGTTCTCGACGGTGTTGTGCGCCAGGAACCAGATGCCCAGGGCGACCAAGCCCAGGGCCACAACCTGGTACAGCAGGCCGCGCACCGCCCGGCTGCGCAGCGACCAGTCGCGTTTTTTCGGTGGTGCGGCACGGGCCGTCATGGGCGGTGTTCCTTCACAAACTTGCAGATCAGAAACTGCCACTGACCGAGACAGGATCATGGCGATAGCGTCGCGAGCGGGTTGAGCTTGCGACCTTCTGAAACAAAGCCGACCAGCCGTGCGGCGATGCACTGAGCCCGGAAAAGAACCGTCCTGAGCGCTGTTCTGGCCTGCCGACGGCCCGGGTCTCTGGCCCGGGCCGCGGTCGCAAGATCGGCCCGCGCGGCAGGATGATTCGCGGTCCCGGTCAGCGGATCGGCGGGGCGTACTGGATGCCGCCCTTGTTCCACAGGTTGTTCAGGCCACGCGGCAGGCCCAGCGCGCTGCTCGGGCCCACGTTGCGCTCGAAGATCTCGCCGTAGTTGCCGGTGGCCTTGATGGCGCGGGCGGCCCATTCCTTGTCCAGGCCCAGCAGCTTGCCGGTGTCTTCGGTGCTGCCCAGGATGCGGCCAATCACCGGGTCGTCGGTCTTGGCCTTCATCGCGTCGACGTTGGCCTGGGTGATGCCGTATTCCTCGGCCTCGAGCAGGGCAAAGATCACCCACTTGGAGACGGCGAAAAACTCGTCGTCGCCGCGCCGCACCATCGGGCCCAACGGCTCTTTCGAGATCAGTTCGGGCAGGATCAGGTGGTCAGCCGGGTTCTTGGCTTCCTTGGCGCGGATCGAGGCCATGCCCGACGCGTCGGTGGTGAAGGCCTGGCAGCGGCCCGAGAAATAAGCGCCAGTCGAGGCCTCCTGCTTCTCGAACACCACCGGCTTGATGTCGAGTTTGTTGACGCGCGAAAAGTCGGTCAGGTTTTTCTCGGTGGTAGTGCCCGACTGCACGCAGACGGTGGCGCCCTTCAATTGCATGGCGCTCTTGATCTTGCCCTTGGCCGGCACCATGAAGCCCTGGCCGTCGTAGTAGGTGGTGGCGGTGATGTGCATGCCCAGCGAGGCGTCGCGGGTCAGCGTGAAGGTGGTGTTGCGCGACAGGATGTCGATTTCGCCGGACTGCAGCGCGGTGAACCGCTGCTGCGCGTTCAGCGGCACGTACTTGACCTTGCTGGCGTCGCCCAGCATGGCAGCGGCGATGGCCTTGCAGATGTCGACGTCCATGCCGGACCAGTTGCCCTGGCTGTCGGCCGCCGAAAAGCCGGCCAGGCCGGTGTTCACGCCGCAGACCAGTTGGCCACGGGCCTTGATCGCATCGATCGTCTTGCCCGCCTGCACGGGCAACGTGGTCATGCCGAGCACCGCGGTGGTGCAGACAGAGGCAAGCAGGGTCTTGGCGGTGGTTTTATTCATGAGGGATCAGCTCCAGAGGGTGTTCAAAGCTCGGTGAGGCCTAGATGGGCCCCGTTTGAGCGTGCCGCAGTTTAGCGAGGCAAGAAGCGTGCTCAACCTGTAGCTTCTACGTAGCCTGGTGTTATGCCCGGTGCGCATCACTTCCTTGCCAGGGCGTTGTCGGCGCGGCTGTGCGGGCGGGTCGAATGCCAAAATCGGCGCATGACTTCCACCCTCACGATCACCCGCCCCGACGACTGGCATCTGCATGTGCGCGACGGCGCCGCGATGGCGGCGGTGGTGCCGGCCACGGCGCGGCAGTTTGCGCGCGCCATCATCATGCCCAACCTGCGCCCGCCCATCACCACCGCGGCGGCGGCACTGGCCTACCGTGATCGCATCGTGGCGGCGGTGCCGGCAGGGCTGGATTTCACCCCGCTGATGACGCTGTACCTGACCGACAACTTGGCGGTCGATGAGATCGCCAGGGCGAAAGATGCCGGCGTGGTGGCGCTCAAGCTGTATCCAGCCGGCGCCACCACCAACAGCGATGCCGGCGTCACCGACATCCGCAAGGTCTACCCGGTGCTGGAGGCGATGCAGCGTGCCGGCCTGCTGCTGCTGGTGCATGGCGAGGTGACCGACCCGGCGGTTGACCTGTTCGACCGCGAGGCGGTCTTCATCGACCGGGTGATGACGCCGCTGCGGCGCGACCTGCCGGAGTTGAAAGTGGTGTTCGAGCACATCACGACCAAGGAAGCGGCGCAGTACGTGGCCAGTGCCGGCAGCCACACCGCTGCCACCATCACCGCCCACCACCTGCTCTACAACCGCAACGCGATATTTTTGGGCGGTTTGCGGCCGCACTACTACTGCCTGCCGGTGCTCAAGCGTGAAGTGCACCGGCAAGCGCTGGTGGCGGCTGCCACCTCGGGCAGCGACCGCTTCTTTCTGGGCACCGACAGCGCACCGCATGCCGCGGTGATGAAGGAGGCGTCGGTCTGCGGTGCGGGTTGTTTCACCGCGCTGAGCGCGCTGGAGTTGTATGCCGAGGCCTTCGACGCCGCCGGTGCGCTGGCCCAGTTTGAAGGCTTCGCCAGCCGCCACGGCCCGGCCTTCTACGGCTTGGCCGTCAACACCGGCACGGTGACGCTGGCCCGCGAGCCCTGGGTGTTGCCCGAATCGGTGCCCTTCGGCGACGCACGACTCAAGCCGCTGCGCGGCGGCGAGACTTTGGCCTGGCGGCTGGTGGGCTGAGGCACCCCCTCCGAAGCCACCGCGCGCAGCGTGGGCGCCTGCCCAGCGGCCCCGCGGGGCCGCTGGGCAGGCGCTTGCGGTTCATCCCCACGCCCGTGGGGAACGCGATGGCGTCCGAGACAACAATGCCATCTCCAACGGTTCATCCCCACGCCCGTGGGGAACGCGCCAGCGAGCAGACAGACGACCGGCGTGAGATCGGTTCATCCCCACGCCCGTGGGGAACGCGCCGGCGATTCCGCCGCCTGGATCGACTACCCCGGTTCATCCCCACGCCCGTGGGGAACGCGTGGCTTACTTGGGCGCTTACTTGGCCGCTTACGGTTCATCCCCACGCCCGTGGGGAACGCGTGGTA
>JAYVDE010000375.1:0-12413 GCA_043749575.1 Burkholderiaceae bacterium
CCGTAGTCGATGCTCGCAGACCACTGCTGTGGGTCCGGGTCGACGAACGACCCCGGCGCACTGCTGAGCGAGCCCTCGGGGCCGGCGAGATCCGGCAGGGTCACATCCGGCGCCGTGTTCACCCTTTTTCACCGCAAATCCGGCGCAACGGGCATTCAACCGTGCTCGAATCGAGGCTTATAGGCGGCGCGGCGCCGGCTGGGCCAATCCGCCTTCGCCGCGCCGGTTGCGCCGGTCAACCGCCGCGCATCACCCGCCGTTGAACCCCCATCACATCCGAGGCCCGACCACCATGATCCGCACCACCGCTTCCCTGGGCTTGATGGCCGCACTGCTGCTGGCCGGCTGCGCCAGCAGCAACCCCGACGTCATCAGCCGCCATGACGCCCAGCGCCTGTCGACCGTGGTCGACGCCACGGTGCTGACAGTGCGTCCGGTCACGGTCGACGGCAGCCAGAGTGGCGCCGGTGCGGTGGCCGGCGGCGCGGTCGGTGCCATTGCCGGATCGTCGGTGGGCGGCAGGCGCGAATCGGCAGCCATCGGCCTGCTGGGTGCGGTGGCCGGTGCGGTGGTGGGCAACGTCATCGAACGCAGCAGCACGCGCGAAGAATCGCTTGAAATCCTGGTACAGCTGCGCAGCGGCGAGCGGCGCGCCATCGTGCAGGCCAAGGGCAGCGAATCATTCAATCCTGGCGACGCGGTGATCATCGTCACCACCGGCAGCAAGGTGCGGGTGGCGCGCGCGCCCGCCGGCCAGGCGCCTGGCGCTTCGCCGACCACATGGCCGCAGCCGGTGTCGGGCGTGCGCAGCTGAACGCGCCGCCAAGCCGGCAAGAGCGTCAGTCCAGCGGGCGCGGGCGGTTCAGCGGGGTTGGCTTTGAAAGCACCGGCACGGGCGCGGCGGGCCAAACCGGTTGACCCTGACCGCGGCTTGCCCGAAGCTCGGCTGATGCCTATTCACCGCCTGCTCGCCCAAGCCCTCGCGCACTACGCCAACCGTTGGTTGCTGTGCGGTCTCATCACGTTGGTGTCACTCACGTCGCCGTCCGCCACCGCCGCCGACGACGGCCTGCGTTTTGGTTCCAAGCGCTTCACCGAGTCGTACATCCTGGCCGAGGTGCTGGCGCAGACGGCGCGCCCGCATGCACGCAGCGAGGTGCTGCAAGGCCTGGGCAACACCGCCATCGTCTACGAGGCCTTGCGCGCCGGCAGCATCGACGCCTATGTCGAGTACACCGGCACCATCCAGCTCGAGATCCTCAAGGCCGGCGGCCCGCTGACGATCAACGCGATGCGCGCGCAGCTCAGACCGCTGGGCCTGGGCGTGGCCATCCCGCTGGGCTTCAACGACGGCTACGCGCTGGCCATGCGGGCCGACACCGCCAAGCGCCTGGGCATCACCAAGCTGTCCGACCTGGCCCGCCACCCCGCGCTCAAGCTGGGGCTGAGCAACGAGTTCATCGGCCGTGCCGACGGTTGGCGCGGCCTGGCGCAGCGCTATGGCCTGCGCCAGCAACCCAGCGGGCTGGACCACGGGCTGGCCTACGACGCGGTGGCGGGCGGCCAGGTCGACGTGATCGACATCTACACCACCGACGCCAAGATCGGCCACCTGGGCCTGCAGGTGTTGGCCGACGATGCCGGCCATTTTCCGCGCTACGACGCGGTGCTGCTGTACCGGCTCGACTTGCCGCAACGCCTGCCCGCCGCCTGGGCCGCGCTGCAGCGGCTGGAAGGCAGCATCGACGAAGCCCAGATGATCGCGATGAACGCGCGCGCCGAACTGCAGAGCGTGGCCTTCGAGACCATCGCCCGCGACCACCTGGCCGGCGCGGCAGCGCCAGTGGCGACCGCGGCGACCGCGGCAACATCGGCAACATCGACAACCGTGGCAATGGCGGCTGGCAGCGGCGGCTTCTGGGCCCGGCTGTGGGGCCCCGACCTGCTGCGCCTGACGCTGCAGCACCTGGGCCTGGTGCTGGCCGCGGTGGCCGCAGCCACCCTGATTGGCGTGCCGCTGGCCACCGCCGTGGCGGGCCATCAGCGCGCCCGGGGGCTGGTGCTGGGCGCCACCGGCGTGCTGCAGACCGTGCCCTCGCTGGCGCTGCTGGCGCTGTTGATCTCGCTGCTGGGCCGCATCGGCACGCTGCCGGCGTTGCTGGCGCTGACGCTCTATGCGCTGCTGCCGATCATGCGCAACACCTGTACCGGGCTGGCCGAGGTGCCGGCCGGGCTGAAGCAGGCGGCGCAGGCGCTGGCGCTGTCACCGGGCCAGCAGTTGCGCTTGGTCGAGTTGCCGCTGGCGCTGCCGGTGATCGTGGCCGGCGTGCGCACCGCCACCAGCATCGCGGTCGGCACGGCCACCATCGCGGCCTTCATCGGCGCGGGCGGTTATGGCGAGCGCATCGTCACCGGCCTGGCGCTCAACGACAAGGCGCTGCTGCTGGCCGGCGCCGTGCCGGCAGCAGCGCTGGCGCTGGTCTTCGAGGGCTTGTTCGAGCTGCTGGAGCGGCGTTTGCGGGCCCGGCTGCGCCACGACCACTGAATCAGCGGCCTGGCGCGCCTCGATCAGGACACATCGAGTCGCCACACATCACCCGCAGGCACCACGTAGCCGGCGGTCGGATGCGCAAAGTGCGTGCCGAGCACGAGGTCGCGGTCCCTGGCGCAGCAGGCCAGGAAGTTGCGCCGTGTCGTGCGCGCGAGTTCACGATCGGTATCGAAATTCACCAACAGATCGGGTTCGCTGCACTGGATCGGGTGGTGCATCAAGTCGCCCGTGATCACCGCCCGCTGTCCTTCGGACTGGATGCGCACGCTGACGTGGCCCGGCGTATGGCCCGGCGTCGGCTCAAGCCAGACCTCGTCGGTCAGCCGGTGATCGGTGGCGACGAGTTCGGCCAGGCCGGCGTCGATGATCGGTCGCACCGAGTCGCCCAGGATGTCGTCGCCGTCTAGCTGGCCCGGTTCGGCTGGCGGGCGTGCTGCGGCCAGTTGTGACCAGTGCTCCCATTCCTTGCGCGCGAACAGGTAGCGCGCATTCGGGAAAGTGGGCACCCAACGGCCGTCGACCCACCGCGTATTCCAACCGACATGATCGACGTGCAGATGGGTACACAACACGGCGTCTATCGTTTCGGGCGCAAAGCCGGCGTCCGTCATGTTCTGCAGGAACGGGCCCTTCAGTTGATGCCAGGCCGGATGCTGGCGCTGCTTGTCGTTGCCCACACAGGTGTCAACGACGATGCGCCGACCAGCGGATTCGATGACGAAACTGTGGATCGACAGCAGCAGGCGGTTCTCGTCGTTGGCGAAGTGCGGCTTGAGCCACGGATGGCGGGCCACCAGGTCGTCCGGCGGTTGCTTGAAGAAGAACCTCGGCGACGTCGGCGACGGGCCGATCTCGACGACCTGAGAAATCCTGACCTTGCCGATCTGCCATTGATTCATGCTGCCCGCCTCGATGTGGAGACTGGGTTGTAGCACCTCGCCACCGAAGCCGGCGTGGGTCCGCGCGGGGTAAGAGACAGCCGAAGACCTCGACTTGGCTCAAGCTGCCATCGAGGCCATTCGCTCAGCAGCATTGAATCAGCTGGCGTCAACGCCGTACAGCTTGCGCAAGGCCGGCAAAAGTTCGACACGGCGAGAACTCATCATCCCGTTTGGCGCCACCGGGTACGTTGCGCTCCACGAGATCGCAAGCCCAAGGTCCGTGGTGGTGCTGGCCGTGCGGCATCAACGCGAAGAGGACCATCACTGAACCGGTACGCCTGGCAAAAAGTGCCGGCCGGCGTCGTGGCGCAGGTCATGGGCCACAAGCCCAGCGCGGCAAAGGCCGCCACGCCTGCTGCCTTGCGCGTGGTGGCCGGCTGAACGCCGATGCATGCGCCATGATCGTCTTGTGAATCGCGTAGCGTTACGGGATACACTGCGGCATGATTCGGTCGTTCAGACACAAGGGGCTGAGAGCCTTCTTCGAGATGGGCAGCATGGCCGGCATACAGCCCGCCCAAGCGCCACGGCTGGCCGCGATGCTGCGGCGCCTGAACGAAACCACCAACGCGCAGGGGATGAACTTGCCCGGCTGGGGCCTGCACCCATTGAAGGGGCGCGACCTGAAGGGCCACTACGCCCTGTGGGTCAGCGGCAATTGGCGCCTGACCTTTACCTTTGACGGCACCGATGCTGTGCTGGTGGATTACCTCGACGACCACTGACACCGGAGAAACCGCGATGACCCGCATGTTCAACCCCCCGCACCCAGGCCTGACCCTGCGCGATGACGTGCTGCCCGCGCTGGGACTGTCGGTGACCCAGGCCGCGCAGCAACTGGGCGTGTCGCGTGTGGCCCTGTCGCGCGTGGTGAATGGCCGCGCTGCCATCTCGCCCGAAATGGCCCTGCGCATCGAAGCCTGGCTGGGCGTGAAGCGTGGCGGTGAAGCCCGGCTGTGGCTGGCCGAACAGAGCGCCTACGACGTGTGGCAGGCGCAGGAGCGATTCAAAACTGCACCGATGCTGGTGCAACCGGCGCCGGTGATGGCCTGACGGTTTCCGCCCCGGCTAGGCCGGGCTGCAAACCGGGCTGAATGCCATGCCCCAGACGTGGCTGCTGGTGCACCTTCATTCGGGTGCGGAGGATGCGTGGAAAACAAAATATCGCATTGGCTGGAACTTCCGGCTGGCACGAAGTACGTTAGGGCTACGCTGATCAAGGTCAACCGTACGCCCGTACCAGACCTTAGGTATTGATGAAGCAGCAGACCCTTGCCATGGCCGCCGATCACTCAGAGAGCTTTGAGCGCTACCGTCGCCCGACTCGGCGCGACGAGTTCCTCGCAACGATGGATCGCATCGTTCCGTGGACCGAGGTGTGCGCGGTGATCGAGCCGCACTATCCCAAGGTTGGCAATGGTCGCCCGCCGGTGGGCCTGGCGCGCATGCTGCGCATGTACTTCGTTCAGCACTGGTTCAACCTGGCTGACGAGGCCTGCGAGGAGGCGCTGCTCGACAGCGTGGCGCTGCGCCGCTTCGTGGGCATCGACCTGGGCCGCGAGCGCGTGCCCGACGGCACTACGCTGTTGAAGTTCCGCCGCTTGCTGGAGAAGCACAAACTCGGCGCCGCACTCTTCGCCAAGGTCGGGGAGGTGCTGCAGGGCAAGGGTATGAAGGTGGGCACGGGCACCATCGTGGATGCCACCATCATCTCGGCACCGCCTTCGACCAAGAACGCCCAGGGGGAGCGCGATCCCGAGATGCACCAAACCCGCAAGGGCCAGCAGTGGTATTTCGGCATGAAGCTGCACATCGGCGTGGACAGCAGAACCGGGCTGGCGCACAGCGCCGTGGTGACCGCGGCCAACGTGCACGACAAGCACCCGCTGCCGCAGTTGCTGCACGGGGCCGAGCAGGAGGTCTACGGTGACAGCGCCTATGCCTCGCAGCAGGAACTGATCGAGTCCAAGTCGCCGTTGGCCGAGGACCGTACCAACCAGCGTGCGCTCGGCAGCGGCATCCTGGCCGACCTTGAGCGAATCGTGAACCGAATCAAGTCGAAGGTGCGCTCGCGTGTGGAGCACGTCTTTGCGATGGGTGAAGCGGCAGTTTGGCTCTTCCAAGGTGCGCTACCGGGGCCTGGAGAAGAACGCGACGCGGGCCTTCGTTGCGCTGGGCTTGGCCAACATCTACCTGGCGCGTGGATGCTTGGCGGGATGAGTGCGTCCGCAGCGGGCGCCAAGGGCGCCTGAGAGCCCGAAGGGGCCTCGAAGCCGAGGCATTCGGGCCGATTTGGACGCTGATATTCCATATTATGTGAACAGATGCGTGCGCCGCAGAACTTGCCGTTTGGCGGTACCTTGATCAGCGTAGCCTTAAGGCGCATCGGCTGCCTTGTTTGGGCTGTCACAGGGAAACGAAGCGAAAGGGCCGTTTGAAAAACATATCCGCGGCAACTCCCGCGAGGTTTGGGACTCCGCGACAAACTAGACGACACTCGACAGCGACCACCCGCACGCAAGGGAAAGACACATGGCAGCTTCAAATCCGGGCCGTCTCGCGCGATGACTGCCACCACCGGCCGACTTGATCTGACGCTGCCTGCTGACGTGAAGTCATGTTCAACGGTCGCACACAGCCCGTTGATCGACGCGACACCGGCGCAGCGGCCGCCCCGCCCCGCCAGCGCCGCTGCAGAAGTTGCTGCCCTTGTGGCCTTGGCGACAGCGCTGGGCGAGGCACCCCACACCGTCTTCCAGCTTTTGGCCGACAGCGCGCTCGCGCTGCTGAAGGCCGGGTCCGCCGGAGTTAGCGTGTTGAGCGTGCAAAGCGACGGCGCCGCGTTGGTGAATTGGCCCGCCATCGCTGGCCGCTGGCAGGCTCACAGCGGCAGCAGCCGGCTGCTGCTCGATCCAGGCGACCTGGCCCGCGAAGCCACGCCCCCTCAGCCGACCGCGGAACACGCCCTGATCGTGCCCTTTGGTGCAGCCGGCAAGACGGCCGGCACGGTGTGGGCGGTGGCACACGACGCGGCTTTTGGCTTTGACGCCGAAGACTTGCGGCAGATGCAGCATCTCGCGCTCTTTGCAGCGCCCGCACTGCAAGCCTTGGCCGCGCGCGGCGCAGCGCCGCCGCCGCCACTCCAGGCGACGCCGGCGCTGCGGCTGCATCACACACCACAGAGCACGCAAGCCACCTTCAACAGCCTGATCGAGAACGCGCCCTTCGGTGTCTATGTGGTCGATGCGCAGTTCCGCCTGCGCCGGGCCAGTGCGGCGGCGCACAAGGCCTTCGCCAGCGTTCAGCCCTTGATCGGCCGCAACTTTGGCGACGTCGTGCGCGCGGTCTGGCCTGAACCCTTCGCGTCAGAGGTGCTGGCCCACTTTCGCCGCACCCTGGACAGCGGTGTGGCCCACGCCGAGCCGACGTTGGGTGAACGGCGCAAGGACACGCCCGAGATCGAGTCCTACGACTGGAAGATTGAACGCATCGTTCTGCCGGACGGCGCCTTCGGCGTGGTCTGCTACTTCTACGACCTGACCGAACGCCAGCAGGCCGCCGAAGCCCTGCGCCTGCGCACGGCGCAGTTCGAGACCCTGGTCAACGAGGCGCCGCTGGGAATCTACCTGGTAGACGCCCAGTTGCGCATCCGCCAGGTCAACCCTCAGGCACTGCCCGAATTCGGCAACATCCAGGGCCTCATAGGCAGCGACCTGGCGACCGTGCTACAGACCTTGTGGGGGCCCGCGCGCGCCGATGAAATCGTGCAGCAGTTCCGCCACACGCTGAACACGGGCGAGCCCTTCGAGGCCGCAGAACTGATCGCCTTGCGCGCCGACCGCAGCACCACCGGGTGCTACGAATGGCAGATTCACCGCATCCCGCTGCCTGACGGCAGCCGCGGCGTGGTCTGCTACTTTCGCGATATTTCCGAACGCGTCAAGGCCCAGGCCGACCTACGCGACAGCGAATTGCGCTTTCGCGCCTTCGTCACTGCCAGCGCCGATGTCGTGTACCGCATGAGCCCCGACTGGCGCGAGATGCGCCACCTCAACGACCGCAACTTCATCGCCCACACCGATGACCCCACTGCCCAGTGGATGCAGAACTACATCCACCCGCAGGACCAGCCGCGCGTGCTGGCCACGATCGGCGCAGCTATCGAGGCCAAAGGCATCTTCGAGCTGGAACACCGCGTGCTGCGCGTCGACGGCGAACTGGGCTGGACACAGTCGCGCGCGGTGCCCTTGCTGGACGCAGACGGTGCGATCGTGGAATGGATCGGCACCGCCAGCGACGTCACCGAAGCGCGGCGTGCGCGGCAGACGCTGAGTGAATCGGAAGTGCGCTACCGCAGCCTCTTCAATGCGATGGACGAGGGCTATTGCATCATCGAGATGATCTTTGACGACACCGGCACGGCCGTGGACTGGCGCTTCCTGGAAGTGAACCCGGCCTTCACCAAGCTCACGGGGGTGGAAAACGCGCTGGGCCGGCGCATGCGCGAGATCGCGCCCGACCATGAAGAGCACTGGTTCAGCACCTATGGCAAGGTGGCGCTGACCGGCGAGGCGGTGCGTTTTGTCCATGACGCCAAGTCGCTGGGCGACCGCTGGTTCGACCTCTATGCGCTGAAAGTGGGCGGGCCGGACAGCCGCAAGGTCGCGGTGCTGTTCACCAACATCACCGAACGACGGCGCACCGAAGAAGCGCTGCGGGCCAGCGAAGAGCAGTTTCGCGCCACCTTCGAAACCGCTGCCATCGGCATCGTGCACATCGGCCTGGACCACCGCTGGCTGCGCGTCAATCCGGCCATGTGCAGCCTGACTGGCTACACCGCCGAAGAGCTGACGACGATGGCATTCACCGAGCTGACCCACCCCGATGACCTGGCCGACAACCTGCTGCAATTGCAGCGTTTGCTGGCCGGTGAGATCGCCTCGTCCAAGGTCGAGAAGCGCTTCATCCACCGCAGTGGGCGCAACGTCTGGGTCACCGCCACCGCCTCGCTGCTGCGTGATGCAGACGGCCAGCCTCGATACTTCATAGGCGCACTCGAAGACATCACCGAGCAGAAGGCCACGCGAGCGCAGCTGGAACTGCAGCGCCGCTTCGTCGAGCGGCTGACACACGGCATGCCCAACACCCTGCACGTCTATGGCCGTGCCGAGCAGCGCAACCTGTGGGTCAACCGGCACCTGGGCGACACACTCGGCTATTCGGCCAGTGACATCGCGCAGATGGGCGCCGATTTCCTGCACCAGGTGCTGCACCCTGGGGACGTGGCGGCGATGGAGCGGCACCTTGAGCATGTCTTCGAGTCGGCGGACGACGAAGTGCAGGGCATCGAGTACCGCGTGCGTGACCAGGCCGGGCACTGGCGCTGGCTGCATCAGAGCGACACCGTCTTCCGCCGCAGGCCTGACGGGCTGGTGGTGGAACTGGTCGGCACGGCCATCGACGTCACGGGCCGCAAGGCCATCGAGGCCGCCCTCATCGCAGCGCTGGCTGCCGCCGAAGACGCCAACCAGGCGAAATCGGACTTCCTGTCGCGCATGAGCCACGAACTGCGTTCGCCGTTGAATGCCGTGCTGGGCTTTGCGCAGTTGCTGCAGTCCGGCACGCCGCCTCCCACTGCACGGCAAGAAGAGTGCGTGGGTGAGATCCTCAAGGCGGGTTGGTACCTGCTGGGCCTGATCGAAGAGATCCTGGATCTGTCGATGATCGAATCGGGCCGCCTGTCCTGCGTACTGGAGCCGGTGCCGTTGGCCGAGGTGCTGTCCGACTGCCAGGCGCTGGTGGAAGGGCAGGCCGCGGCGCGTGGCATCCGCCTGAGCCTTGCGCCGCTCGGCGACGGTTGCATCGTCATCGCGGACCGCAACCGCCTCAAGCAGGTCTTCATCAACATCCTCGGCAATGCCATCAAGTACAACCGCGAAGATGGCACGGTGCAGGTGCACTGTGAAGCCGTGGGGCAGGGCCGCATCTGCATCCGCATTGAAGACAGCGGCAGCGGCCTGAGCCCCGAGCAGCTGGGCCATATCTTCCAGCCCTTCGAGCGCCTGGGCCAGGAGGCCGGCGCGATCGAAGGCACTGGCATCGGCCTGGCACTGAGCAAGCGCCTGGTGGAACTGATGGGCGGCCGCATCGGCGTGCACAGCGTGGTCGGCCAGGGCAGCGTGTTCTGGGTGGAGCTGGATGCGCCTGGCGCCCAGAATTCGGCGCCGGCGAGCTCCCCCGAGACCCCCCCTGCCCAGCTGCAGGTCGCGGCGGCACCCTGGCCCGCTGCAGCCGTCCGACGCCCATGCACCGTGCTGTGCGTGGAAGACAACCGCGCCAACCAGCTGCTGGTGCAGCGCCTGCTGGCGCGGCGCTCTGACGTGCGCCTGCTGCTGGCTGGCGACGGACAGCACGGCGTGCAGCTGGCACGCTCGATGCAGCCCGACGTGGTGCTGATGGACATCAACCTGCCGGACATGAGCGGGCTGGAAGCGATGGAGCGCCTGGCTGCAGACCCAGCCACCGCGCGCATCCCGGTCATTGCGGTCAGCGCGCTGGCAATGCGGCACGACATCGACAAAGGCCTGCAGGCTGGCTTCTTCCGTTACTTGAGCAAGCCAATCAAGATTGACGCCCTCACCGAAGCGCTCGACGCGGCCCTGGACCGGGCCGATCGTCCGGAGCAGGCTCCAGCCGGGGCGGTTGCTGCACAGCCGGCACTCACTGCATGCCCGGCAACTTCGGCAACTTCGGCAAAGAACTCAAACAAAGACCCTAAGCCATGATCACCGCCAGCGACATCCTGGGCGCCCGCGTCCTCATCGTTGACGACCAGGACACCAACGTGCGCATGCTGCAGCGCCTGCTGTCAGACGCCGGCTACACCCGGGTCACGGCAACCCTGCGGCCGGCCGAAGTGTGTGCACTGCACCGCCTGCATGACTTCGACCTGATCCTGCTGGATCTGCAGATGCCCGGCATGGACGGCTTCCAGGTCATGGAAGGCCTGAAGACCATCGACCGTGATCCTTACCTGCCGGTGATTGTGCTGACGGCGCAGCCCGGTCACAAACTGCGTGCGCTGAATGCCGGGGCCAAGGATTTCATCAGCAAGCCGCTGGACCTGACCGAGGTCCACACCCGCATCCGCAACATGCTGGAAGTGCGTTTGCTGTACCGCCAGCTGGCGCTGCACAACAGCCAGCTCGAAGCCACCATCCGCGAGCGCACGCAAGAACTCCGCGAAAGCGAAGCGCGCTTTCGCAGCCTGACCGAACTGGCGTCCGACTGGTACTGGGAGCAGGATGAAGCCGGGGCCTTCACGAAAGTGTCGGGGCCGGTGCTTGAGATGCTGGGCATCCAGGTGGATGCTTTGACCGGCCCTGCGCCGCAAGACGCCAACCACGCCGGCTGGAACGAAATAGAGCGCACGGCCTTGCGCGCCCGCATTGCTGCGCGCGAGCCGTTTCTTGATTTCCCGTTCAGCCGCCAGCAAGCGGACGGGGTGCGCCAGCAGTTCCGCGTGAGCGGGCAACCGATGTTTGACCGAACCTGCCGCTTCATAGGTTACCGAGGCGTGGGTGTTGAAATGTTGACGGACAGCCAGTGAATGGGTGACTTAATGCGTCAGCAGCCCCTGCTGAATCCGTTGCCGCGGCCCGAACTGCACGGCGCGCGGCTCAACCATCTGTTGGGCGCGTTGCCGGACGCGGACTTCGACCTCATCGCGAGTCACCTGGAGCCGATCACCTTGCGCTTGGGCGAGTCCATCTATGAACCCGGCAGCCCCCTGCATCACGCCATCTTCCCGACCACTTCCATCGTCTCGCTGCACTACGTGACCGCAACCGGCGCATCGGCGGAAACAGCCGCCGTCGGCAAGGAAGGCATGGTGGGCCTGGCGCTTTTCATGGGCGGACACACCACCGCCAGTTCAGCCCGGGTGCTCGTGGCTGGTGGCGCTGTCCGACTGCCGGAGGGCCGGTTGCGGCAGGTCTTTGAAAGCGTCGGCCCGCTGCGCGCGTTGCTGTTGCGTCACGTCCAGTCGCTCATCACTCAGATCACGCTGCTGGCTGCCTGCAACCGGCACCACCCCATCGAACAGCAGTTCTGCCGCTGGTTGCTGTGCGCCCTGGACCGCCTGCCGTCCGACGACCTGTTGATGACGCACGAACTCGTGGCCCACACCCTAGGTGTACGTCGGGAAAGCATCACCGAAGTCGCGGTGCGCTTGCAGCAGGCGGGCGTGATCCGCTACCGCCGCGGCCATATCTCGGTGCTGGACCGCGTCGGACTGGAACATCGGGCCTGCGAGTGCTACGCCGTGGTCAAGCGCGAGCAGCTCAGGCTGCTGGCGCCGACTCCAGCAAGCCACGGCTGAAACGCCGCTTGGACGTGCGCCGCTGGCGGCGGCAGCACCGACCCGGTGCTTCTTTCAGGGCACCTACAACACCGCGATGCCCCGGGCCGCCGGGCCCTTGTTGATCGATGCCAGGTGGCGGTGGATCGCCTTCAGCTGCCCGTCGCTGACGAAGCGCTTGTCGAAGCGGGGCATTGCCTCGCGCGGCTGGCGCACCAGTGTGCGGAAGGCCTCGAAGGGGTACGGGTCGGGTGCGATCCGGGGCGCGCGGCTGCGTTCGCCGCCCTGCTCCAACGTGCCATGGCAGGTGTAGCAGCCGTTGTTGTCAGTCTTTGCGGTCACTATTGGCCCCATGCGCTGCGGATAGCAGCAGTGGGGCTATTGCAGGCGCGGCGCGCTTCGGCGTGGCCGAATTCGGCCAGCCTCAAACCGAATTCGGCTATCGGCCAGCGCACCGCGTGGTTCCCCCCCGCGCCAGAATGGTTGTCGCTTCTTTAGATCTTGTATCTTTGGTTCAGGAACACACGTAGTGGACGCAGGCTGTGGAGCCTGTGGTCGAAGG
>JAYVDE010000376.1:0-4764 GCA_043749575.1 Burkholderiaceae bacterium
CCTCGGCTGCGGCGCGGGCCAGCGCCACCGCGTTGCGCTCAGCGGCACACCAGCCGGTGCGCATCTTCAGCGTGACCGGCACGCCGCGCGGCGCGGCCACCGCCACCACCGCTTCGACGATGGCCAGCGCCAGCGCCTCGTCGCGCATCAGCGCCGAGCCGGCGTACTTGTTGCACACCTTCTTGGCCGGGCAGCCCATGTTGATGTCGATGATCTGCGCGCCGCGGTCGATGTTGTAGACCGCGGCCTCGGCCATCATGGCCGCGTCGGTGCCGGCGATCTGCACCGCGATCGGCCCCGGCTCGCCAGCATGGTCGGCGCGCCGCGAGGTCTTCAGCGAAGCCCACAAATCCTTGCGCGAGGTCACCATCTCGCTGACGGCATAGCCCGCGCCGAGTTGCCGGCAGAGTTGCCGGAACGGGCGGTCGGTCACCCCGGCCATCGGGGCGACGAAGAGCCGGTTCGGCAGCAGGAAGGGACCGATGTACATGGTCAGACGAGGCTGCGAATGGGTTGCGAAACTGCTGAAAAAGGAGGCAGAGTATAGCCGTGGGCCCGGGGCCTTCCGGGGGCCTTCCCGGGGCCGGCCAGCTGCTTATGATGCGGCGTCATGGAAACCTGGATCGAACTCCATCTGCACACGCTGCTGGCTGCGCTCGCACTGCCGAGGTTCGGCCTCAGCACGGTGTTCCTGGTCTCGTTTGTGTCGGCCACGCTGCTGCCGCTGGGGTCGGAGCCGGCGGTGTTTGGCCTGGTCAAGCTCAATCCGGCGATGTTCTGGCCGGCCGTGTTGATCGGCACCGCCGGCAACACGCTGGGCGGCATGCTCAGCTGGTGGATGGGCTATGGCGCCGAGCAGGCCTACGAGAAAGTCACCCACCGCAGCGGTGAGTTGCGCGCCATCGCCTGGCTGCGGCGCTTCGGCGCCCGGGCCTGCCTGCTGTCCTGGCTGCCGGTGGTGGGCGACCCGCTGTGCGCGGTGGCCGGCTGGCTCAAGCTGCCGTTCTGGCCCTGCGTGGGCTACATGGCGATCGGCAAGTTCGTCCGCTACCTGGTGATGACGGCGGCGCTGCTGTGGCTGTTTCCGGGCGCGCTGCCGGGGTGAGGGCGGCTGCGGCGCCGGGGTGAGGGCGGCTGCAAGCCCGGTTTGAGGCCGGCTACGCCGCCGGGCCTCCCCCACGATCCCACCTGAAGTGGGATGCCGCGGGCGGCTCAGCGGCCCCCACCGGCCCGCAAAATCTCGACACCGCCGGCACCGGCATCCCCTTCACACCCACGATGCAAGCCCATTCCGACACCCCAGCCTACAAGCAGCTGACCCACACCTTTACCCGGCTGCACCAGCTCGACCACCTGCAGGCCATGGCCTACTGGGACCAAGCTTCGATGATGCCCGCCGGCGGTGCCGAAGCCCGTGCCGGCGCGCTGGCCGAGGTGGCCGCGCTGATGCACCAGCTGCGCACCGACCCGGCACTGAGCGACGCGCTGGGCCAGGCCGAACACGAGCCGCTGACTGAGCACCAGCGTGCCAACTTGCGCGAGATCGGCCGCGAATGGCGCGCCGCCAACGCGCTGCCCCAGGCGCTGGTGCAGCGCAGCCAGCTGGCCAGCTCGCGCTGCGAACATGCGTGGCGGCGGCAGCGGCCAGCCAACGACTGGGCCGGCTTCCTGCCCAACTTCCGCGAGGTGGTGGCGGCCTCGCGCGAAGAGGCCGCGCTGCTGTCGCAGGCCAGTGGTCTGCGGCCCTACGACGCGCTGATGGACCGCTTCGAGCCCGGCATGACCTGCGCCCAGCTCGACCCGCTGTTCGCCGACCTGCGCCAGTGGCTGCCCGGGCTGGTGCAACGGGTACAGGACCGCCAGCGTGACGAACGGGTGATCACGCCGCAAGGGCCGTTTGCCATCGAGGCGCAGCGCGCGCTGTGTGTCGAGGTGATGCAGTGGCTGGGCTTCGACTTCAACGCCGGCCGGCTGGACGTGAGCACCCACCCGTTTGCCGGCGGTGTGCCCGAGGATGTTCGCCTGACCACCCGCTACGAGACCGGCGAGTTCATCACCAGCCTGCTCGGCGCCATCCACGAGACCGGCCACGGCTGCTATGAGCAGAACCGGCCGCGCGATTGGCTGGGCCAGCCGGTGTCGCAGGCCCGCTCGATGGCGATCCACGAAAGCCAGAGCCTCGCCTTCGAGATGCAGCTGGGCCGCCACCCGGGCTTCGTGGCGCAGCTGGCGCCGATGATCCGCCGCGCCTTTGGCGACCAACCGGCCTTTGCCGATGACAACCTGCACAAGCTGGTCACGCGGGTCAAGCCCGGGCTGATCCGGGTCGATGCCGACGAGCTGACCTATGCCGCGCATGTGATGCTGCGCTACGACATCGAGCGCCGGCTGATCGAACGCGAGATCGAAGCCGACGACGTGCCGGCCTTGTGGGACGAGGGCATGGCCGAGCTGCTGGGCCAAGACAGCCGCGGCAACTTGCGCGACGGGCCGCTGCAGGACGTGCACTGGCCCGAGGCGATGTTCGGCTACTTTCCCTGCTACACGCTGGGCGCGATGTACGCGGCGCAGTGGTTTGCCACCCTGCGCCGGGAGCAGCCCGACCTGGACGCGCGCATCAACGCGGGCGATCTGGCGCCGGTGTTTGCCTGGCTGAAGCAACACATCTGGCTACCGGCCAGCCGCTGGACCACCGACGAACTGGCCCGCCGGGCCAGCGGCGAGGCACTGAACCCGGCGCACTACCGGGCGCACCTGGAAGCGCGCTACCTGGGTTGAGCTGAGCTGGCCGGCGCCGGCAGGGCGGGCAGCGCGGGCAGCGCCGCCCGGCGGGTGCCGCGGTGGCGATCACACTGCGATCAAACTGCCATCAAACGGCGACAAATTGGTGTTCAGACGGCGCGCTTGCGCCGAACCAGCCCCTTGGCGGGCGCGGTGCCGGCCGGCGTTGCCGACGTGGACCCCGCCACCCGCGCCTTGCGCGCCGCCGGCTTGACCGGTGTGGCGGCCGGGGCGGCGGCCTGAGGTGCCTCGGGTGCCTGGGTGGCACTTGTCGCAGCTGCGGCACTTGTGGCGGGTCTGGCAGCCACAGCTGCCGCGGCAGCCGCGGCAGCTTTCGCGCGTGTCGCACGCGTTGCACCTGCCTTGGTCGATGCGGCTGGCCTGGCTTCAGCCGGGCCGATGCCGGCGGCCTGTTCAAGCGCGGCCACGCGGTCGACCAGGGCCGCCAGCGCCTTGGCGTTGGGCACGCCCAGCTTGGCCATCGCGCGGGCGGTGCGTTCCTCGAAGATGCTCTCCAGCTTGTCCCACTGCGCGTTGGCCTTGTGGCCCACCTCGCCGGCCATCGCCGTCATCTTGCCGGCCACGTCGCCCAGTTTCTCCTCGGCCACGGCCTGCGTCTTTTTCTGCAGGCTGACGCCTTCCTTGATCAAGCTGTCGAACACCTTGC
Source organism: Burkholderiaceae bacterium (assembly GCA_043749575.1). GTDB lineage: Bacteria > Pseudomonadota > Gammaproteobacteria > Burkholderiales > Burkholderiaceae_C > Pseudaquabacterium. The sequence goes on from JAYVDE010000376.1 coordinate 3,449, forward strand.
CACCTTGACCCTGGGCCTTGGCAAAGGCGCCCAGCCCGGCCAGCCAGATCTGGTGCGCCGAATCCTTGATCGTCTGCGCCAGCTGGCTGTCGAGCAGGCCCGAGGGCGCGGCCGCCTGCTTGTCGGCCATCTTCTGAAGTTTCTTCACCATGGGGAACTCCTGGGGGCTGAGGGGTGGCTGGCGTCGACCGCTGTCAGACAGCCGCCAGTGTAGGCAGCGCGGCTTGAGCCGTCAGCCTAAGGCAATGCTGACCGCGCCGCGAGGGACTTGTTCAGCGTTGCCCTAATCAGCGGCCGATGCCCAAGCCTGCGGCCGATGCACCAACCTGCGGCGGGGCGTAACAGGTCTCGCAAGCAGGTGTTCAGGGCTGGCTTGCGGCCGGGCTATCCTGCCGGCCATGTACGCGTCTTTTTTCGGGCTGAAGCAGCTGCCGTTTTCGATCGCCCCCGACCCGCGCTACCTCTACCTGAGCGAGCGCCACCGCGAGGCCTTGGCGCACCTGTTGTTCGGCGTGCAGGGCGGCGGCGGCTTCGTGTTGCTGTCGGGCGAGATCGGCGCGGGCAAGACCACCGTCTGCCGTTGTTTCCTGGAGCAGGTGCCGCCCGACTGCCAGGTGGCCTACATCTTCAACCCGCAACTCACCGTGCCCGAGCTGCTGCAGACGGTGTGCGACGAGTTCGGCATCGCCGTGCCGGTGGGCGCCACGCCGGCCTCGCTGAAGACCTACATCGACGCGCTCAACGTCCACCTGCTGGCCGCCCACGCCCAGGGCCGGCACTGCTTGCTGATCATCGACGAAGCCCAGCACCTGTCAGCCGAGGTGCTGGAGCAGCTGCGCTTGCTGACCAACCTGGAAACCCGTGAGCGCAAGCTGCTGCAGATCATCCTGATCGGCCAGCCCGAATTGCGCACGCTGCTGGCCGGCGCCGGGCTGGAGCAACTGGCCCAGCGGGTGATCGCCCGCTACCACCTCGGTGCGCTGACCGCGCCCGAGACCGCCGCCTACGTGGCCCACCGGATGGCGGTGGCCGGGCTGGCCGGGCCGCTGCCCTTCGATGCCGCGGCGCTGCGGCGCATCCACCGCTTGAGCGGCGGTGTGCCGCGGCGCATCAACCTGCTGTGCGACCGCGCGCTGCTGGGGGCGTTTGCCGAAGGCCGGGCGCGGATCGGTGCGCGCATCGTCGGCCGGGCGGCCAGCGAGGTCTTCGACGCCGGCGCCGCAGCGCCGCGCCAACGCCCGGTGCTGCTGCTGGCGACGGGCTTGGGCGGCGGCTTGGCGCTTGCGGTGCTGGCCGCTGCCGGGTGGCTGGCCGGG
>JAYVDE010000377.1:0-4756 GCA_043749575.1 Burkholderiaceae bacterium
CCGACGTGGCCCGGCGCTTGGCCAAGGCGGGTTACTTCGCGGTGGCGCCCGAGCTGTTTGTCCGCCAGGGCGACGCCACGTCTTACGGCGAAAGTGCCAAGCTGATCGCCGAAGTGATCAGCAAGGTGCCTGACGCGCAAGTGATGGGCGACCTGGACGCCACCGTGGCCTGGGCCCAGGCACAAGGCGCTGGTGTCGACCGCAGCGCCATCACCGGCTTTTGCTGGGGTGGCCGCATCACTTGGCTGTATGCCGCGCACAACCCGGCGGTCAAGGCCGGCGTGGCCTGGTATGGCCGACTGGTGGGCGCCCCGTCGGCGCTGACGCCGGCCCACCCGGTCGACCTGGCGGCCAAGCTCGCCGCGCCGGTGCTGGGCCTGTATGGCGGGCAGGACGGCGGCATCCCGCCTGACACGGTCGACAGGATGAAAATTGCGTTGGCTGCGGGGTCTGCGGCGGCGAAGAGGTCTGAGTTCGTCGTCTACCCGGATGCACCGCACGCCTTCCATGCCGACTACCGGCCCAGCTTCCGGAAGGACGCCGCCGACGACGGCTGGAAGCGTTGCCTGGCCTGGTTCAAGTCCCAGGGCGTGGTTTGACCTTGAGCCTGAACTTGAACTTGCCGACGGGTCCATCCGTTCCGGGGTGCCGGTGGGCCGTGTTGCTGACCGCGCCACCCCGCGCGCCACCCCGGCGCGGTTCTATTTTTGGAAACGGTGATCGATGACCTTGCTCTACATCGTGCTGGCCACCACGGCCGGCGGCCTGCTGTCGGTGTTCATCGCGGCGGCGCTGACCTTGTCGGTGCTCGGCCGCATCGTGCGCCACCTGGTCAGCCTGTCGGTCGGGGTGCTGCTGGGCACGGCGCTGCTGCACGTGCTGCCCGAGGCCTTCGAGAGCACCGTCGATCCGCACCGGCTGTTCATGACGCTGCTGGGCGGCCTGCTGTTCTTTTTCTTGCTGGAGAAGGCCGAGCTGTACCGCCACGGCCACCACCACGAGGGCGACGGGCATGAGCACCACCACCATTTCGACGCCCACCAGGCCGGCCGTGGCGGCTGGAGCGTGCTGGTGGGCGACAGCATCCACAACTTCTGCGACGGCATCATCATTGCCGCGGCCTTTCTGGCCGATCTGCAACTGGGCGTGGTCACGGCGGCGGCGGTGATCGCGCACGAGATCCCGCAAGAGGTCGGCGACTACATCGTGCTGCTGAACGCCGGCTTCAGCCGCCGCAAAGCGCTGTTGTACAACGCGCTGTCCGGGCTGGCAGCGGTGGTCGGTGGTGTGCTGGGCTACTTCATCGTCGGACCGTGGGAATCGTTGTTCCCGTACCTGTTGGTCGCGGCCTCCAGCAGCTTCATCTACGTGGCGGTGGCCGACCTGCTGCCGCAATTGCAGCAGCGCCTGCCGTTCAAATCGACGCTGGCGCAGATCGGCTGGATCGCGGCGGGCCTGCTGCTGGTGGGGTTCGTCAAGAGCCTGCAGGGCCACTGAAGCCGCTTGAGCTTCAGGGCGCGCCATGCCGTGCCGCGTTGCACCGCGCGGCCACGCACATCGGTGGCTTACTTGACCACCAGCACCGGCAACTGGCTGTGGGTGAGCACCCGGCTGGTTTCGCTGCCGATCAACAGCGCGGCCATGCCCCGACGGCCGTGCGAGGCCATCACGATGACGTCGCAACCCTTTTGCTTGGCGGTGACCAGGATAGCCTCCCAGGGGTGCAGCGCTTCCACCGTGGCGCCTTCGGCGGCCACACCAGCGGCTGCGGCGGCCGCCAGCACGGCCTGCACCCGGCCCGCAGCAATGCGCTCCTGCGCGTCATAGAACTCTTGCGGCGGCACCGGCTGCATCTCGGAAATGGCGCTGTAGGGGAAGGGCTCTTTCACGCACAGCGTGACCAGCGACGCGCCAGACAGCTTGGCCAGGGCGACCGCCGTCGACACCGCCTTGGCAGTGATGTCGGATCCGTCGGTCGGGACGAAGATGCGTTTGAACATGGTGCGCTCCAGTGTGTTTGCGGCCGGGCAATCAAGCCCAGAACCGCTGCCAGTGTGCGCTCTTGCCGCGTCTCCGGCTTGAGCGACGTCAAGTTGTGCAAGCGGACCGAGGCCTGGCGGGCAGAACCGTTTCTCCGGTGGCGCCCGCGCGCAGTGCCTCTCCACGTGGTCGAGCGCAGGCCATGTGCCGGAATCGAAATTCCTGTGCTATAGTCCTATCTTGCTACTGCGGAGTGGTAGTTCAGGTGGTTAGAATACCGGCCTGTCACGCCGGGGGTCGCGGGTTCGAGTCCCGTCCACTCCGCCAAGACACCTCGAAAAGCCCCGTCCAAAACGACGGGGCTTTTTGTTTTTGGGATGACGTTTTTGGGTGACGTTGTTCAGGCTGGCGTCCTCGTTGTCACTTCGAGACTTCCGCGTCATGCGTCATGCGTCATGCGTGATGCGTGATGCGTGATGCCGGCGGTCGCAGTGCTGTGACGCTGGCTGCCTCACGTAGGCTGCAGCGGGGCCCGATCAGGCCAGGAAACTGTCGGCGCCAATGCGCCTGGCGCGCAGGCACACGTCAGGGCCTAGCGGGCTGATCGCTTCGAACCGCATCTCGAACGCCTGGGCCAACGAGGGCAGCAGCGGCAGCGCGGCCATGTCGCGGCCGGGGCCCAGCAGCTTGGGGGCCAGGTAAACCAGCATTTCGTCGACCAGCCCCGCGTTGATCAGCGCCGCGTTCAGCGTTGCACCGGCCTCGACATGCAACTCGTTGATGCCCGCCGCCGACAGGTGGTCGATCAAGGCCAACAGGTCGACCCGACCATCGCTGCCGGGCAGCAGCAGCAGCTCAGCGCCGGCCGCGCACAGGGCCGCCATGCGATCAGGTCGTTCGCGCGCGCCCACCACCAGTGCGCCGCCGGGGCCGGCCAGCAGCCGCGCTGTCGGCGGCGTCGCGAAATCGGAATCGACCACCACGCGCCGCGGCTGCAGTGCGCTGGGCACCAGCCGAACATCAAGCCGCGGGTTGTCGTCGCGCACGGTGCCGATGCCGGTCAGCACGGCGCCCGCGCGGCGCCGCCAGGCATGGCCGTCTGCGCGTGCTGCCTCGCCGGTGATCCACTGGCTGCGGCCATCGGGCAAGGCCGTGCGGCCGTCCAGCGAGGCCGCGACCTTCATGCGCACCCAGGCGCGGTGCCGCAGCACGCGCGAGAAGAAGCCGATGTTGAGTTCGAGCGCCGCGCGTACGGTCGGGCCGGGTTCGGCCACGTCGACCGTGATGCCGGCTGCGCGCAAGCGCTCGATGCCGCGCCCGGCCACCTGGGTGAATGGGTCGGTGGTGGCGACCACCACGCGCGCCAGCCGGGCGGCGATCAGCGCGTCAGTGCAGGGCGGCGTGCGGCCGTGGTGGGCACAAGGCTCCAGGCTGACCCAGGCGCTGCCGCCGGCCACCGAGCGGCCGGCCTGTTGCGCTTGGCGCAGCGCCATCACTTCGGCGTGTGGTCCGCCGGCTTCCTGGGTGAAGCCCTGGCCCGCCAACTGCCCGGCTGCGTCGTGGATCACGCAGCCGACCCGCGGGTTGGGATCGGACAGGCCGATCGAGCCGTGCGCCAGTTCGATGGCCTGCAACAGCAGGCGGTGGTCGGCGGGGGGCAGGGGCATGTCAGGGTTGGTGCGGGCGCGTCGAAGCGGGGCAACTCTGGCTGGCAGCAATCACCAGGAAGTTCTGGTTGAACAGGCTGCTTTTTACCCTCTGCCCGGTGCAAGGCCTTTCGAGTGTTGCGCTGCCAGACTTCTCCATGCAGTAGGTGGCTGGATGGTCGCTGTTGGTGGTGACGTCGGCGCCTGCAGTGGTGTAGCGGCAAACCTTGAAACCGACTGAGCCGTCTGAAGCCGTCCTCCAGGCAGCGTTGCCGGCATCGGAAAAGCCCTGCGGCTGCAGGTCAAAACGACCACCCCAGCCGTTGTTGTCCGTGAAAACCAGGCAGTAGTAGCGGACCGTTCTGGAAGGTCTGGCCAATGACAACGCAGCCGTGGCCGGTGCATCGTCGACACACTCGGGTGCTTGAGTCTGGTTGAGCTGCGCGGTGTTGATGAAGGCGCTGGCGGTGGCCACAGGCACCACATTCAGGTTCAGCGCGGGCCATTGCGGGGCCACTGCATCTGACGCCAGCAGGACGCCAGTGTCCGTGCACGGAGCGGGATCGCACTGCATCTGGTAGGGCGACACAGCGCGGGCCGGTGTCACGGTGCTGCAGCCGGCGCCAGTCAAGTCGCTGTCTGTCAAAGAAGCCACGGCGGTGGCAGGGTCGACGGTGCAAGCTCTGATGATGGTTCGGGCCGACCGATCCAGCACCCAGGCGATCGGTGCATCTGCGGCGGGTTTCATGACCGCCATGGTGGCGCCGTTGATGATCCGATCAGTGGGCAAAAAGCGGAAGTTGAACGAGACTTCGCCCGCCAGCAGCCGGCCGTTGATCGGTGTGCCGCAGTTGGTCAGGTCCGACAAGGTGACGCTGGCTTGCCCAGTGGCAATGCCGGTGCAGCGGCTGGTGATCAGACCGGTGACGTTGTCGAAGATCCAGGCCACCGTGCCGGTGTCGAATGGTTTGAACGCGCTGCGTTCATTGCCCAGGTCGACCGCGATGAGCGGAATGCTGGCGTGCCTGCCGCTACGCTGGTTGGTGGCCGACGGCGTCGACAAGATCGCCAGCAGCCCGGCCAGCGCCGGGTCGGTGCCGCTGATCGCTGTTTCAAGCGCCACCGACTGC
>JAYVDE010000378.1:0-12360 GCA_043749575.1 Burkholderiaceae bacterium
CGCTTGCTGTTCTCGTCCAGCGCCAGGCCCAGCTTCTGGATGGTGGTGACGATCACCTTGTCGGCGTAGTCGTCTGACAGCAGGCGTCGCACCAGCGCACCGGTGTTGGTGTTCTCTTCGACGCAGCCTTCCTGGAAGCGGTTGAATTCTTCGCGGGTCTGGCGGTCCAGGTCTTTGCGGTCCACCACGAACAGACACTTTTCGATGTCCGGGTTGTCCTTCAGCAGCGTGGAAGCCTTAAAGGACGTGAGCGTTTTGCCGCTGCCGGTGGTATGCCAGATGTAGCCGTTGCCGCAGTTCTGGTGGATGCAGTCGACGATGGCCTTGACGGCGTACACCTGGTACGGCCGCATCATCAACAGCTTCTGCTCGCTGGCCACCAGCACCATGTAGCGGCTGATGGCCTCACCCAGCGTGCATTTGGCGAGAAAGGTCTCGGCAAAGCTGTCGAGGTGGCTGATCTTCTTGTTCGCCACATCGGCAAACTGGTAGATCGGCAGAAAGCGCTCGTCGGCGTTGAAAGCAAAGTGCCGCGCGTTGTTGTTGGCGAAGTAGTGGGTTTCCGTACGGTTGCTGACGATGAACAGTTGCAGAAAGCACAGCAGGGTTTTGCTGTAGCCGTTGCCCGGGACGTTTTTGTAGTCGACGATCTGCTCCATGGCGCGGCGCGGGCTGATGCCAAGGGTCTTCAATTCGATCTGCACGCACGGCACGCCGTTGATGAGGATGAGTACGTCGTAGCGGTGGTGGCTGTTGTCGGTGTTGATGCGGAGCTGGTTGACGACCTCGAAGGTGTTCTTGCACCAGTCCTTGATGTTGACCAGGGTGTAGTTCAGCGGCGTGCCGTCGTCGCGGGTAAAAGCATTGCGTTCGCGCAGGGTGCGGGCAGCGGCGAAGACATCCGGCGTGACGATCTCGTCCAGCAGGCGAGCGAATTCGCTGTCGGACAGGTGAACGCGGTTGAGCGCTTGAAATTTTTCGCGGAAGTTGCGCTCCAGCGCTGTGCGGTCACGAATGTCGGCGCGGTATTCGTATTTGAGGCCTTGAAGCTTGCCGATGAAGCCGTATTCGACCTGCTCCTCCCTGACGACGGGACTCGGTACGCTGGACGGCGGTTCGTAACTGATCTTGGATGAAGGCATGATGTCGCGACCGGCGTTGTCGAGGGACTGGGGCTGTTCGGGGTACATACTGACTTCGATTGTGGCTGCTGGGTCCATGACACCCAGCGCTTGCGGCGCCTCGTGCGCCTGCGTACCAGCCACCAGCCGCTTGCAATGCAAGCCCCGTCGCGACACCGCGACACCGCTACACCGTCGTCGGCCTTAACGCGCCAGGGCGTGGGTGGCCCAGGCTGCGGCTTACTGAGCCGGGTTCAGAACGAAGTCGTACTCGACGAGGTAGCTGCCGTCGGCTTGCTGCTTCCAGTCCGCGATCAGCGACTGGCGAACACCGAACACGGCATCCGAATCGAGATAGAGGTCGTCACTGCGGAACACGTGGGTGATCAGTGTTTCGTAGCCGTCGGCCTTGATCAGAAAGTGCAGGTGCGCGGGGCGCCACGGATGGCGTCCCACGGCCTTCAACAGGTCGCCTACCGGACCGTCGTTCGGAACGGCATACGGCACCGCCAGGATGGAGCGGAAGTGGTAGCGACCTTCGCGGTCGGCGGTCAGAATGCCGCGCCCTTGCGCGTGATCGATATCGGCGTGCTGCACGTCGTACAAGCCTTCCGCGTCCGATTGCCAGACGTCGATGTGGGCGTTGGGCACCGCCTTGCCGTCGATGCCGCATACCGTGCCACGGACCACGCACGGAATGCCGCGCGCACCGTTGGCGATGTCGGCGCCCAGTGCGTAGTGCGGGGCGTCTTCGACGTGGAAGGGCCCCAACACGGTGGCTTCGGTGCAACCAGCGGGCTTGTGGTTGTTCATGGCCACCGTCAGCATCGACAGGCCCAGCAGGTCGGACAACAGGATGAACTCCTGCCGCTTGTCGTCGGTGATGTGGCCGCAGCGGGTCAGGAACTCGATGCCTTTGAACCACTCGCCCTCGGTGAGTTCGACCTCGCGCGCGAAGGCGTGGAGATGCGTCACCAGACTGCTCATGATCGTCTTCAGCCGGGGGTTCTCAGTGTTCGCGTGGCGGGCGAGAACGGCCTCGGTGATGGTGTTCTGGTCGAGGTTTCGCATGGGGTTCTCCAGCAATGGCATGACGATCGATGGGCAGGCAACGGCGGCGCTTCGGCCAGCGCACCGGTTCAGTCCGATACCGCGTTGCTTTCAGGGTAGAGCCCATGCACCCGGCCGTGCAGCCGCGCCAGCCCCAGCAGCGCGTCGATGGTCGGCGTGGCCACGCCCACGCGCTGGGCAATCTCGCGCACCACCGTGACCAGTGCGTCCAGCTCGATCGCCCGGCCGGCTTCCACGTCTTGCAGCATCGAGGTCTTGAAGGCGCCCAGTTGGCGGGTGATCTGGTGGCGGTCTTCGGGCGTCTGCTGGATGGCGCAGCCGATGCGCGCGCCCACCGCCGCGGCCTCGGCCATCGCCGCGCTGCAAAAGGCGCGGGTCAGCGGGTCGTCGAGCACCCGGTCGACGGTGGCCCCGGTGATCGCCGTCAGCGGATTCAGGGTCATGTTGCCCCACAACTTGTACCAAATGTCGCGCCGCACAGCGGCCGATGCGGTGACCTCGAATCCGGCCTGCTGCAGCAAGCCGGCCAGTGCCTGCACCCGCGCAGTGTTGCCGCTGGTGCCACTGGCCCCGCTACCGCCGCTGGCAGCCCCCAAGGGCTCGCCGATGATCAAGCCCTGGCCCATCTTGTGCTCGACCAGGCCGGGCTCCGAGGTCCAGCAGCTGGCATGCACCACGGCCCCGATCACCCGCGCCAGCGGGATCGCCGCGGCGATGTGCCCGCCCGGGTCGATGCTTTGCAGCGGCGCGGCGCCCAATGCCGGTGCGCCGGCGCCAAACCACCAGGGCACACCGTTCATCGCCGGCAGCACCCAGGTGGCGGGGCCCAGCAGCGGCGCGATGCGCGCGGCCACCGCGGCCAGCGACGGGCCCTTGACGGCGATGACCACGCCATCTTGCGGGCCCAGCGCGGCGGGGTCGTCGCTGGCCTGCACCGGCGCGGTGATCAGCTGGCCGCCCTGGCGCAGCCGCAAGCCGTGGCCGCGCAACGCCGCCAGCGTGTCGCCGCGGGCCACCACGCTGACTTGGGCAGCGCCCGCCGCGGCCAGCCGCGCAGCGATAAAGCCGCCGATCGCGCCGGCACCGTAGATGCAGACCTTCATGACCAGCGCGCCTACTTGGCGAAGACCTGGTCCATGTCGGCAAACGACTTGAATTCCAGCGCGTTGCCCGACGGGTCGAGGAAGAACATCGTGGCCTGCTCACCGACCTCGCCCTTGAACCGAACATGGGGCTCGATGATGAAGTGGGTCCCGGCAGCGCCCAGCCGGGCGGCCAGCGCGTCCCATTCGGCCATCGGCAAGAGCGCGCCAAAGTGGCGCACCGGCACCGCGTGGCCGTCGACCTGGCCGGTGGCCGCGGCGTGGCATTCGTCGGGTGCCAGGTGGGCGACCAGCTGGTGGCCGTAGAAATTGAAATCGACCCAGGCCGCACTGCTGCGGCCCTCAGCACAGCCGAGCAAGCCGCCGTAGAAAGCGCGCGCCTCGGCGATGTCGCGAACGGGGAAGGCCAGGTGGAACAGCGGGGTGGCGGACATGGCAAGGGCGGGTGGGTGGCGAAGGCCTTAATTCTGCATCGCAGCCGCCAGCCCGCGTTTGCCGGACCCGGCTGCGTGCGCGGTGGCGTGCGGGCCCCCGGCAGCGGTCGAGCGTTGGCTCGGCCAGGGTCGACAATCCGGCGCTAGACCATGCCCATGCCACTGCCCAACCTGAGCCCCAAGGTGAGCCCCAGCAACCCCAAGCCCGAGCATGAACAACGCGGCATCCAGAGCATCGAGGTTGGCGGCCAGTTGCTGCGGGCGCTGGCCGATGCCGGCCGGCCGCTGCCGCTGAAGGATCTGGCCGCCGCCGCCGGCATGGCCGCCGCCAAGGCCCACCCCTATCTGGTGAGCTTCGGCAAGATCGGCCTGGTCGAACAAGACCGCTTCAGCGGCCGCTACGGCCTGGGCGCGCTGGCGCTGCAACTGGGGCTGATGAGCCTGCAGCAGGCCGACCCAGTGCGCGTGGCCACGCCGCTGATCGAGGATTTGGCGCAGCAGAGCGGCCACACCGTGGCCATCGCCGTCTGGGGCAGCCACGGTCCGACCATCGTGCGGCTGGCCGAATCGCCGGCCGCCGTGCACATCAACATGCGCCACGGCACGGTGTTCTCGATCACCGGCACGGCATCGGGCCAGCTGTTCGCGGCCTGGCTGGGCGACGCGGCGCGGCCGCTCTACGAGGCCGAGCGGCGCGGCGCCAGCCGCTCGGGCAGTGCCGCGCTGCCGACCTGGGCCCAGTTCGACAAAACCACGCTGGCCGAGGTGCGCGCGCAGGGCTTGAGCCGGGCCGACGGCGCGGTGATGGCCGGTGTCAGCGCGATGGCCGCGCCGGTGCTGGACCACCGCGGCGCAATGGTGCTGGCGCTGACCGCCATTGGCCCGTCGGCCGCGCTGGACACCCGCTGGGACAGCCCGGTGGCGGTGCTGCTGCGCCAGGCCGCCGCGGCAGGATCGGCCCGGCTGGGCTACCGGGCGGACGGGCCCACCAGCGATACCAGCGATACACCACCCCACCCCACCACCGGCACTCTCCGATGACACCACCCTGCTCTGAACTTGCCCGGCGCCCCGCCACGACCACGGCCTTCGGCGCGGTCGCCACCACCACCGCGCTGGCCCTGGCGCTGGCCTTGGTCGGCGCCGCCGCTCAGGCCGCCGAATTGATCGGCGCGGTCGACACCGTCTTCAAGCTCATCGGACCCGACCACAAGATCCTCGTCGAGGCCTACGACGACCCCGGCGTGGCCGGCATCACCTGCTATGTCTCGCGCGCCAAAACGGGCGGCATCGCGGGTGGTCTGGGCCTGGCCGAAGACAAGTCGGAAGCCTCGATTGCCTGCCGCGCGGTGGCACCGATCAGCTTTGCCAAGCCGCTGAAACGCCAGGAAGAGATCTTCAGCGAGCGCACCTCACTGGTGTTCAAGCGGCTGCGGGTGGTGCGCATGGTCGACGCCAAGCGCAACACGCTGGTCTACCTGAGCTATTCCGACCGGGTGATCGAAGGCTCGCCGCAGAACAGCGTCACCGCGGTGGCGGTGGACCGGGCGACGCTCATTCCGCTGCGTTGAGCGCGCGGCGAACCCGGCGCCGCCGGTCGTGTCAGGCCCGCAGCAAGGCGCTCAGCGTGTCGACCACCACGGCCCAGTCGCCGTCCTTGGCCTTCTCTTCCCGCAGCAAGGCGGCCTGGCTGGCGTTCCAGAACGGCGCGTCGGCCAGCAACACCCGGTCGGACAGCGGCCGGTGCTTGGCCACGAAAGCGTCGATGGCCGCGGGCTCGCCATCCAGTCCCAGTTGCTGGAACAGGTCGGCCATGGAGTGGATGGGCGTTTCCATCTTGCAGCCTAGCTCAGCCGAATCTGGGCATGCTCGCCCAACTTCGGCGGCTGGCCGGTGACCGCCGCCTTGGCGATGTGGAACAGCTGGACGATCTTGCTCTGCTGGGTGTCCCAGTAGCCGGCGTGCTGGATGCGGGCCTGCACCAGGGCCAGATCGGGGTCGGCCGCGCCGCCGGGAAACCAGGCCGCGGCCACCTTGGACCACAGCCGCTGCTTCATGGCCAGGTTCTCGACCACCACCGCAGTCGCCGAAATCGAGACATAGCGGTCGTCACCCGGGTCGGCGTAGCTGATGTTGACCACCGGGTCGGTCGCCAGGTCGGCCACCGCCTCGCTGCTGCGCGACATGAAGAACCAAAGGCTCTCGTCTTCGTCAAGCTCGGTGTTCTGCGTCGTCATCGGCCGCGAATGCAGATGACCGTTGCCGTGGCGGGTGGTGAACATCGCCATGCGGATGTCCTTGACCAGATCCCAGAGCTGTCGGCGGGCTTGCACGGAGTCGGTGGTGATCGGATGCTTGTCGGCGGTCATGGGTAATCCTCGGGTTTGGTCAACGGAAGGTCAACGGGTGCTTAACAGGCGGTCAGCGGATGGTCAGCGCGGTGCAGCGCGGTGCAGCGCATTGCCTTTGCGCCATTGGGCGAGCGTGACCCAGCGCCGGCCATCGGCCAGCGCCCCCGGTGCGTGTAGGACGGCACCGGCAGCAGCCCAGCGGAGCGCTCGCACAAGGCCATCAACAATTCGCCTTTAACGAATCGCTTTGACAAACGCGAATTGTCAATTGATACTTTCGCGATGCCGCCGCCCCCTGCGCGGCGCCCCGCCGGAGACACCCGTGGACAACGCCGCCGTCAAGACCTTTGCCAGCCAGGCCGATCTGGCAGAGAAAAAAGTCAGCTTCACCAAGCTGTCCGACAACGCCTACGCCTACACCGCCGAGGGCGACCCGAACACCGGCATCATCATTGGCGACGACGCGGTGCTGGTGCTCGACACCCAGGCCACGCCGGTCATGGCGCAGGACGTGATCCGCCGCATCCGCGAGGTGACTGCACTGCCGATCAAATACCTGCTGCTGACGCACTACCACGCAGTGCGGGTGCTGGGCGCGTCGGCCTACCGGGCCGAAGGCGCCCAGCACATCATCGCCAGCCAGGACACCCGCGACCTGATCGTCGAGCGCGGCGAGCAAGACAAGGCCAGCGAGATCGGCCGCTTTCCGCGGCTGTTCCGCAACGTCGAGAGCGTGCCCGCCGGCCTGACCTGGCCGACCATCACCTTCAGCGGCAAGATGACGATTTGGCTGGGTTCGCTTGAGGTGCAGTTGCTGCAGCTGGGCCGTGGCCATACCAAGGGCGACACGGTGGCCTGGCTGCCGCAACAGAAGATCTTGATCTCGGGCGACCTGGTCGAGTTCGACGCCACGCCCTATGCCGGCGACGCCTACTTCAAAGACTGGCCGGCCACGCTGGACAACATCGCCGCGCTGCAGCCCGCGCAACTGGTGCCCGGCCGTGGCGCCGCGCTGACCACGCCGGCCGCGGTGGCCGCCGGCTTGCAAGGCACGCGCGATTTCATCGCCGATGTCTACGCCCATGTGCAGGCCGGCGTGGCGGCGGGGCAAGACCTGAACGCCGTCTACAAGACCACCCTGGCTGCCATGGCCCCCAAGTACGGCCACTGGGTCATCTTTCAGCACTGCATGCCCTTCGACGTGACCCGCTGCTACGACGAGGTGACGCAGTACCCAGACCCCCGCATCTGGACCGCCGAGCGCGATGTGCAGATGTGGCAGGCGCTCGAAGCTTGAACTGACCGGCGCAAGACCGCCGCCACACCGCAGGAGACCCACCATGGCCATAGAACGCATCCACCATGTTGCCTACCGCTGCCACGACGCCAAGCAGACGGTGCAGTGGTACCAGCAGCACCTGGGCATGAAATTCGTGCTGGCCATCGCCGAGGACCATGTGCCCAGCACGCGGGCACCCGACCCGTACATGCATGTCTTTCTCGATGCCGGTGGCGGCAACGTGCTGGCGTTTTTCGAGCTGCCCAACGCACCGCCGATGGGCCGCGATGGCAACACGCCCGAATGGGTGCAGCACATCGCCTTCAAGGTCGGCAGCCCGGGCGAGCTGGCCGCGGCGAAAGCCAAGCTCGAAGCCGCGGGCATCGCCGTACTGGGGCCGACCGACCACACCATCTTCAAGAGCATCTACTTCTTCGACCCCAATGGCCACCGGCTGGAACTGGCCTGCGACACCGCCACGGCCCAGCAGCAGCAAGACCTGGATGCCGTCAAGTGGGACATGCTCAACGAGTGGGCGGTAACCAAACGCGCACCGCGCCACGCGGCGTGGATGCACGAGCCGGTGGCCAAGCCCGCTGCTGGCGCCTGACCCCGACACCGCGCCAGCCGCAGCGCCATCAACCCGCGCCAGCCACCGCACGACCGACCGGCGCTCAGACCGCGCCAGCCAGCACGCCAGCCGATGCTCAGCACCTACACCTACCCGCGCTACGCCTACCGCCGCCCGGCCGAGCTGGATGCACCGGCCACGCTGGCCCGCCACCCGGTGGTGGTGATCGGCGCCGGCCCGGTCGGCTTGGCCGCGGCCATCGACCTGGCCCAGCTGGGCCTGCCGGTGTTGCTGCTCGACGACGACAACAGCGTCAGCGTCGGCTCGCGCGGCCTGTGTTACGCCAAGCGCACGCTGGAGGTGCTGGACCGCCTGGGCTGCGGCCAGCCGGTGGTCGACAAGGGCGTTACCTGGAACGTCGGCCGCACTTTCTTCGGCGAGCGCGAGGTCTTCAGCTTCAACCTGCTGCCCGAGGCCGGCCACCGGCGCCCGGGCATGGTCAACCTGCAGCAGTACTACCTGGAACAGTTTTTGGTCGAGCGGGCGCAGGCGCTGCCGGCGGTCGACCTGCGCTGGCAGCACCAAGTCACCGCAGTGACGCCCCTGGTCGCTGCTGAAAACCCGGGCGCACTGATCACCATAGCGACCGCCGACGGTGCCTACACACTGCACGCCGACTGGCTGGTGGTGGCCGACGGCGCGCGCAGCGCGGTGCGCCGCCAGCTCGGGCTGGACACCGCGGCCCAAGTCTTTCAAGACCGTTTCCTGATCGCCGACGTGGTGATGAAGTCGCCGATGTTCAACGCGGGCACCAACGAGCGCTGGTTCTGGTTCGACCCGCCCTTCCACCCGAACCAATCGGTGCTGCTGCACCGCGAGGCCGACGATGTCTGGCGGATCGACTTCCAGCTCGGCTGGGACGCCGACCCCGAGCAAGAGAAGAAGCCCGAACGCGTGATCCCGCGCATCCAGGCCATGCTGGGGCCTGATCGCAGGTTCGAGCTGGAATGGGTCAGCGTCTACAGCTTTCAGTGCCGGCGGATGAAGAACTTTCGCCACGGCCGGGTGTTGTTTGCCGGCGATGCGGCGCACCAGGTCTCGCCGTTCGGCGCGCGTGGCGCCAACTCGGGGCTGCAGGACATCGACAACCTGGGCTGGAAGCTGCAACTGGTGATCGCCGGCCTGGCGCCCGAATCACTGCTGGACAGCTACAGCGCCGAGCGGGTGGCCGCGGCCGACGAGAACCTGCTGAATTCCACCCGCTCGACCGATTTCATCAGCCCCAAGAGCGCGGTCTCGAAAGACTTCCGCAACGCAGTGCTGACCTTGGCCGACCGCTACCCCTTCGCGCGCGCGCTGGTCAATTCGGGCCGGCTGTCGGTGCCGGCCCACCTGGGCGAATCGGCGCTGAACAGCGCCGACGCCGACGCCTTTGAAGGGCTGATGCAGCCCGGCGCGCCGCTCGCCGATGCGCCGGTGTGCGCAGTGCCAGGCGCTGGCGAGACGGCTGGCGCCGACGGCTGGCTGCTGGCCCACACCGGCAACCGCTTCCAGTTGCTGCTGTTCGTCGAAGCGCCCGACATGCTAGCCGCCGAGACCCGCGCCACCATCGCCCGGCTGGCCAACGCCGCGCTGCCGGTGCACACCTTGCTGGTGGCCCAGCGCTGGGGCACGGCGCCGGCTGCGGCGGCCCGCATCGACTGCGTGGTCGACCGCCAGGGCCTGGCCGCGCGCCGCTGCGATGCCCGCCCCGGCACCGCCTACCTGCTGCGGCCCGACCAGCATGTCGCCGCGCGTTGGCGCACGCTGAACGCCGACGCGGTGCGCGGGGCCGTGGCGCGGGCCACCGGCAACGCCGGCAACACCATCAACACCGGCAACACCGGCGACACCGTCAACATCTGCAGCACCAGCACCGCCTGACCCGCCCCGCCACCGACCGAAAGCCTGCGATGGACCCCCTGCAAACCCAAGCCAACTTCGGCGTGCCCGGCCAGCGCTACCGCAATGCCTACACGCCGGGCGACGACTTCTACGAAGCCTTGATCGACAGCCACCGCGGCTTGAGCGACGAACAAAGCCGCGCCGTCAACGCCCGGCTGATCCTGCTGCTGGCCAACCATGTCGGCGACCTGCGGGTGTTGAACGAAGCGCTGGCCGCCGCGCGGGCCGGCATCGCGCCGGCTGAGTGATGGCCTGACCGCTGATCGACTGATCGTCTGAGCGCCTGATCGCCGATCCCCGAGTTCGCCAGTTCGCCAGTTCGCCAGTTCGACCGTATGCCCGCCCCGAACCGACCCTTGGACACCATGAGCCTGCACACCGACCCGACGCACGACCCCGCGCTGCGCAGCTGGGTGGCCTCGGCCAACAGCGGCAGCACCGACTTCCCGGTGCAGAACCTGCCCTACGGGCGCTTTCGCCGCGCCGGGCCTGCCGGCGCTGACCAGCCCTGGCGCATCGGCATCGCCATCGGTGACCAAGTCCTCGACCTGGCCGCTGCGCGTGGCTGCACCGATTGGCCGGCGGCGCTGGCCGCGCCACTCGACGCCCTGGCCACCGGCAACCTGAACGCCGTGATGGCCGCGCCCAAGGCAGTGCGGCTGGCGCTGCGCCAGGCCTTCTCGGCCGCGCTGCGCGCCGGCAGCCCGCAGGCCGCCGGGCTGGCGGCTTGCCTGGTGGCGCAGGCCGACGCCGAGATGGCGCTGCCCTGCAGCATCACCGACTACACCGATTTCTACACCGGCATCCACCACGCCACCGCGGTGGGCAAGCTGTTTAGGCCCGACAACCCGCTGCTGCCCAACTACAAGTGGCTGCCGATCGGCTACCACGGCCGGGCCTCGTCGATCGTGGTCAGCGGCACCCCCATCCGCCGCCCGCGGGGCCAGACGATGGCGCCGGGCGCCGCCACACCCACCTTTGGCCCCAGCCAGCGGCTGGACTGCGAGCTGGAGCTGGGCGCGCTGGTCGGCCCCGGCAATCTGCTGGGCGAGCCGGTGGCCATGGCCGAGGCCGAGGACCGCTTGTTCGGCCTGACCCTCCTCAACGACTGGTCGGCGCGCGACCTGCAGGCCTGGGAATACCAGCCGCTGGGCCCGTTTCTGGCCAAGAGCTTCGCCAGCACGCTGTCGCCTTGGGTGGTGACGATGGAGGCGCTGGCGCCGTTCCGCGGCCCGTTCACCCGCCCGGCCGATGACCCGCAGCCGCTTCCCTACCTCGACAGCCCGGCCAACCGCGCCGCTGGGGCGATCAACATCCAGCTCAGCGTCTGGTTGCAGACCGCCGCGATGCGTGCGCGTGGCGACGCGCCGGTGCTGCTGTCGCACAGCAACTTTCAGGACGCCTACTGGACGCTGGCGCAATTGCTGACCCACCACACCAGCAACGGCTGCAACCTGCAGCCCGGTGACCTGCTGGGCACTGGCACGCAGTCGGGGCCGGCGCCCGGCCAGGGTGGCTCGATGCTGGAGCTGTCGGCCGGCGGCCAGCAGCCGATCACGCTGCCCGGCGGCGAGCAGCGCAGCTTCCTGCACGACGGCGACACGCTGGTATTGCGCGCCTTCTGCCAGCAGCCTGGCGCAGCGCGCATCGGCTTTGGCGACTGCGCCGGCACCGTGCTGGCGGCGCCGGGCTGAACGACTGCGCGCTCGCCCGGGGGCAGCCAGCGGCATGCGGCCGGGCTGCGGCAGGCCTGCCCCAGGCGCACGGCAGGCACACGGCAGGCACCGACAATGGCGGCTTGCCCAAGCCCTTCGCCGCCCTCTGTTGACCGCCCAACTCACCGCCCAACTCACCGCCCGACCCAGCGCCCAGCTCAGCGCCAAACGCACCCCCTGGCACCGCCGCGTGGTGGGCATGTGGTTGTGGCTGTGGCTGCCGGCCGCGCTGGCCCAGGGCATTGCCCTGCCGCGGCTGGACGCCCCGTTGTTGCTGCTGGGCGAGGTGCACGACAACGCCGCGCAGCACGCGCTGCGTCTACAGGCGCTGCAGGCGGTGGTCGACCGTGGTGCGCGGCCAGCGCTGCTGCTGGAAATGTTCGACCGTGAACACCAGGCGGCAATTGACGCCGTGCAGCAGGCGCCGGTGCCGGACGGCATCGCCGTGGCCACTGCCACGACGACGGCCACTGCAAGCACCACCGCAACTACCGCGACCACCACCACCACGGCCAGCGACCCGCACTCGCACTTGCTGGACCGCCGCGTCGACGCGCTGATCGACGCCGCCGGCCGGGCGCCGGGCTGGCACTGGCCGTTCTACCGGCCCTACCTGCGGCTGGCGTTGCAGCACCGCTTGCCAATCGTGGCCGCCAACGTGTCGCGCGCCGATGCCCGGCGCGTCATCCAGCTGGGCCTGGCGGCCACCGGCTTCCAGCCCGAGGTGCCGGCCGACATCGCCCAAGGGCAGGCGCAGGCCATCGAAGACAG